>JABSQL010000289.1 GCA_013215865.1 Candidatus Margulisiibacteriota bacterium | reverse complement strand
GACGATACACCCATTGGCAGTAATACAGCCAATATTGGCACCTTTACCAACCTTACCGTAACCGGTAATTTCACAGGTGTGGGGGCCGTCTTCTCTGCTACTGTTACAGCGAACAAATTTGTGGGGGATGGCTCTATGCTCACAGGCATCATTGCTGACATGGCCGTCACTGCTAATATTGCTTCTACGGCTGACATTGCATTGCTTGCTTCTACTGCAAATTTTGCAACAACTTCTCTAATATCAACAACGGCTAACTTCTCTACTTCGGCATTGACTGCAACAACTGCTAATTTTGCTACAAGTGCTCTTACCTCTACTACTGCCAATTTTGCAACTTCTGCTTTCACTTCAACTACCGCTGACTATGCCTTCCTTTCTTCTACATCTGACAAAGCTATTATGGCTTTTACGTCTACTACCTCTAATATATCCTTAACGGCCAATTACGCCCTGAGTTCTGGTAGCTCCTTAACATCTACCACTGCAAATTTTTCGTTCACTTCTAATACGGCTAACGTTGTTATTGGTTCTATTACAACCGCTGATTTCTCTTTTACTGCTGTCACTGCTAGTGTCTTGATCGGTGCCATCACCACTGCTGATGTCGCTAATACTGCCAACTTTTCCTTAACGGCTTCTACTGCTGATTTTGCTACTAACGCTTTGACCTCTACAACAGCTAACATTGCTTTAGACCTAGTAGACAGTGTTATCGATAATGCGAACCTTGTTTCTGGTATATTTGGGAATATCACCGGTGTCGGAACCCTCACCTCAGGTGTGTGGAATGCCTCTACCATCACCGATAACTATATTGCTGACAATCTAACCATTGTGAATGGGCTCATTGATGATACGCCCATTGGTAGTAATACCGCCAATGTGGGTATATTTACGAACCTCACTGCTACAGGCAATTTTACGGGTATGGGTGCTATCTTCTCTGGCACTGTTACTGCCAACAAGTTTGTTGGGGATGGCTCTATGCTCACCGGCATTATTGCTGACATGGCCGTTACTGCTAATATTGCTTCTACGGCTGATTTTGCAACCCTTTCAGGGTCCGCATTAACGGCAACAACAGCAAACTTCGCAACCACTGCCCTAACAACAACAACAGCAAATTTTGCGACAAGTGCCTTAACCTCGACAACTGCTGACTTTGCTTTACTTTCTTCAACAGCTAACAAAGCAACGATGGCCTTTACTTCCACAACTGCAGACATATCTTTAACCGCGAATTATGCCCTGAGTTCTGGTAGTTCTCTAACCTCTATTACAGCTAACAATGTCATTGGTTCTATTACCACTGCCAATTTCTCGTTTACTGCCGTCACTGCCAGTGTCCTTATTGGTGCCATCACTACTGCTGATGTCGCTAATACTGCCAACTTCTCCTTAACGGCCTCTACTGCTGATTTTGCGACAAGTGCCTTGACTACGACTACTTCGAATGTTGCACTGACTTCAACAACGGCTAACTTTGCTACCACTTCTCTAACAGCAACTACAGCAAATATTGCATTAGATATAGTAGACGGTGTCATTGATAATGCGAACCTTGTTTCTGGTATATTTGGGAATATCACCGGTGTCGGCACCCTCACCTCTGGCGTGTGGAATGCCGCTACCATTACCGATAACTACATTGCAAATAACCTTACCATTGTTAATGGGCTCATTGATGATACGCCCATTGGCAGCAACACAGCCAATGTGGGTACCTTTACCAACCTCACTGCTACTGGTAACTTCACCGGTGTGGGTGCTATCTTCTCTGGCACTGTTACTGCCAACAAATTTGTTGGGGATGGCTCTATGCTCACCGGCATTATTGCTGACATGGCCGTTACTGCTAATATTGCTTCTACGGCTGACTTTGCACCCCTTTCAGGGTCTGCATTAACGGCAACAACAGCAAACTTCGCAACCACTGCCCTAACAGCAACAACAGCAAATTTTGCGACAAGTACATTAACCTCGACTACTTCTAACATTGCTACAACCGCCCTAACTTCGACGACCGCTGACTTTGCTTTACTTTCTTCAACAGCTAACAAAGCAATGATGGCCTTTACTTCTACTACTTCTGATATATCTACAACGGCTAACTTCGCAACCCTTTCAGGGTCTGCATTGACGGCGACAACTGCTAATTTTTCGACAAGCGCTTTGACAGCAACTACAGCAAATATTGCATTAGATGTAGTAGACGGTGTCATTGATAATGCAAACCTTGTTTCTGGAATTTTCGCCAACATCACCGGTGTCGGCACCCTCACTTCCGGTGTGTGGAATGCCTCAACTATTACCGATAACTATATCGCCAATAATCTCACTATTGTAAATGGTCTCATTGACGAGACACCCATTGGCAGTAATACAGCCAATATTGGCACCTTTACCAACCTTACCGTAACCGGTAATTTCACAGGTGTGGGTGCCGTCTTCTCTGCTACTGTTACAGCGAACAAATTTGTGGGGGATGGCTCTATGCTCACAGGCATCATTGCCGATATGGCTGTTACTGCAAACATTGCCTCTACCGCTGACTTTGCACTGACTGCAGCAACAGCTAACAATTCCATTATGGCATTTACTTCCACAACTTCAGATATATCTTTAACAGCCAATTATGCGCTGAACTCTGGTAGTTCTTTAACTTCTACTACTGCAGATTTTGCCTTATCCTCTATCACTGCTAACTTTGTCATTGGCTCCATTACTACCGCTGACTTCTCTTTTACCGCTGTCACTGCCAGCGTTCTTATTGGTGCTATCACTACCGCTGATGTCGCAAATACTGCTAACTTCTCTTTAACTGCAGCAACTGCGAATTTTGCGGCTACTTCTCTCACCTCTACTACTGCCAACTTTGCCACTTCCGCTCTGACTACAACAACGGCAAATTTTTCGACAAGCGCACTGACTTCAGCAACTTCGAATTTTGCCATATCCGCTTTGACCGCTACAACGGCTGACTTTGCAACCACAGCTCTAACAGCAAATATTGCTTTGGATGTGGTGGATAGTATTATTGATAATGCAAACCTTGTTTCTGGGATTTTCGCCAACATCACAGGCGTTGGCACCCTCACCTCCGGTGTGTGGAACGCATCAACTGTTACCGATAACTATATCGCCAATAATCTAACTATTGTAAATGGTCTTATTGATGACACACCCATTGGCAATAATACAGCCAATATCGGCACCTTTACCAACCTTACCGTAACCGGTAATTTCACAGGTGTGGGTGCCGTCTTCTCTGGCACTGTTACAGCGAACAAGTTTATGGGGGATGGCTCTATGCTCACAGGCATCATTGCTGATATGGCTGTTACTGCAAACATTGCATCTACAGCGAATTTTGCCACTACTTCCCTTATTTCTACTACTGCTAACATTGCCTTGGATGTAGTTGATGGCATCATTGATAATGCAAACCTTGTTTCTGGGATTTTCGCCAACATCACAGGCGTTGGCACCCTCACCTCCGGT
>JABSQL010000288.1 GCA_013215865.1 Candidatus Margulisiibacteriota bacterium | reverse complement strand
TTCTTATTCAAGATGGGTTGTATTTTAAGATTATGATGTAAAGTTTTAGGGGGGGGGACTTTTGTTTGGTTTTTGATATGGTTATTTTAATAGGAAATCTGTTGTTACTTCGAAATAATCTGATATGCGGACTAATACCTTGTAGCTTGGCTTATATACGTCGTTTTCGTAGTTTGTGATGGACGCAGGTGATACACCAATCTTTTTGGCAAGTAAGACTCGCGGAATCTTCTTTCGCTTTCTCAATACAATCATTTTATCTCCAAATGTTAGGTCCATTAAGCTTATATTATATCATTCAAAAATGAGGACTTGAAATATAAAATAGTTAATGTTATATTCATTATTTTATGCCTTTAGAGGAGGATGTGAAAATGTTAATAAAAGATGTGGTTGAGGAAGATGAAGAAATTAAGCTATTTGTGGCCGCTTTTTATCATGTTCATCTCATGCATTGCCCAAGAATTCAAGAAAAACTCATTGAAATGGGAATTACGGATGAATGTGTATGGAAAAAGTACCTGATTGGTTACGCAAATGGACATCTGGCCACATTTCTGGAAAATAAAAGCGATATAAAAAATATACTGATATCAATCGGACTGATCACTCGAAATAAAAATGGATCAATCAGAGAGTACATGAACAATAACATAGTCTTTCCCATCTACAATATTCATGGCAACATTGAATCCTTTGTAGGAAGTAACCACATCATACCCCCAAACTATGTAACTCAAAAAGGAAACCTAAACATAGCCACTGAAACAATTGATGAACTGTCATCCAAACTGCAAAATATGCTCATCAACTTACTATGCATCTCAAGATCTATTCAACCCTCACACCCCTTCGAAAGGAAACTCATACTAGATATCCTCCAAATACTTGCAAAAGTTTCTGATGTGCTTCTGGATTATGAGAGGGAGGAGGATTGTGAAAAACCACCCTACCCCTAGGAAATTTTTATAATAACTTTTCACCCCCTGAAATGCCATACTTTAATCAACAACTTAAGTTTAGTACAAAACAAAATAAGGAATAAAGAGAATATAGAGGTGATTGAAAATGGAACATGAAAATATCTCTGATACAGCTAGGCGTGTTCACAACATAGCTCATAGTGTACTTCCTGAGGGATTTGAGTTAATTCCTCCAGGAGATGATAATCCCGGTTTATTAGTGGATGGGCAATCATCCATATGGCATGTCATTTCATCCATAGAATCAACATTGCTCATCTATGCCACATCTACACCATTCTGTGCCTTGTCTAACGTGGGTACATTTGTTCTTGGTTGACTCTCATTCTCCACTTCAACTCACCTAAAACAAAGACATGTCCCTCAAATATGAATACAACAGTATAGACACCCCATCAACTAATATAACAATAGAAAAAAATAACTTGAGTCGTGAATGGCCCTGATTTTCACTCCCCCGCTCAGAAAATCGCCTTTCAATATACCTACCCGATCTTGCACCAATAAATCCGCCCAGCAATACACCGGGTGCTGTAAATGCCAAAAACTCCCACCCTATACCCCCTAAATGACTATGAAATAGAAATCCCACTATCGAATTCAGAGCCAATATAGCCACACCTGTTGCCACAGATATATCCATCCTTACCTTGAAAACAAATAACATATAA
>JABSQL010000287.1 GCA_013215865.1 Candidatus Margulisiibacteriota bacterium | reverse complement strand
AGATGAAATTCAAGATTCTGACTGTAATAAACAATTGAGCCAGATTCTGGTGAGAGGAACCCAGACGCAGGGTAGTCATTCTGTTACTCATGAGTGGAAAGACTACGTGAATGTATTGTTGGAGTATCAGCGGCACAAACGAAAAGAGGAGATTAAGAAAGAGATAAAAGCACTTGAGGCATCTCAAGGAGATCATGAGGTGACGCATCTTTTGGAGGAACTGAAAGGATTAGTTTATAAGGATTCGGGAGGAATTCATGAAAACCAAAGTTAAAGAAAAGGAGAGCAGTATTCCCTTAGAGGTGATGGTTACTAAAGTGGTGCCTAAAAAGGTCCCTAAAGCGACTCAAGAGGTGAGTGCACCAGGAGAAGAAGTAGAAGATATACCCCGAAGTTTTGAAAAGCTACTGAGCTTTGAGCGTATTTTATCTACAAAAGATGAAGCGGGCGGGGATGATGCCGTCAAACTATATTTAAAAGAAATTGGGAAGGTAAAATTATTAGACAAGAAAAAGGAATTTGATTTATCCGAAAAAATAGTCAAGGGCTGTGAAATAAGCAAGCATTTGCTGGCGGTTGCCAATTTGCGGTTGGTCGTGAGTATTGCGAAGAAATATACGGGTAGGGGAATATTATTTTTAGATTTAATACAGGAAGGGAATCTGGGCCTGATTCGGGCGGTAGAAAAGTTTGACCATACCCGCGGATATAAGTTCAGTACCTATGCAACATGGTGGATACGGCAAGCGATTACACGTGCGATTGCGGACCAGGCACGAACCATTCGTATTCCAGTTCACATGGTTGAAACGATTAATAAAATTCGTAAGATATCCCGTCAGCTTCAGCAAGAGTTATCTCGTAAGCCATCCGAGGCTGAAATTGCTGAACGGTCAGAAGTGACGGTAGAGAAGGTAAGAGAGATTATTAAAACAGCACAGATTCCGCTGAGTTTAGAATCACCGGTAGGAGATGAAGAGGGTTATTTATTAAGAGATTTTATAGAGGACGAATCATTTGAAGTGCCAGATCGGCGCATTATGCGGGACTCTTTGAAAGATGATTTGGGGAATGTGTTGTCTGAGCTTACAGAGCGTGAGGGTCGGGTGATTAAGTTGCGCTTTGGTTTGGAAGATGGCAAGCCACGAACTCTCGAAGAAGTGGGGAAGCTGTACAATGTTACCCGAGAACGTATTAGACAAATTGAGGCCAAAGCCTTGGAAAAATTGCGACATCCAACGCGAATGGCCAAACTGAAAGAATATCTCTGATTTTCAATCTAAGATTCTTTTGATACTATAGGGGCCGGGGCCCATAGCTCAGTTGGTTAGAGCGTCCGGCTCATAACCGGCAGGTCCTAGGTTCAAATCCTAGTGGGCCCACCATTTAAAATAACCCTTTTTGCGTTTGATGTGTATTTTGCGCCCACGCAAAAAAATCTATGGATAAATTTGACACCACGCAAAAAAATCTATATCATGAATATATGGTAAAGACGCGATATTTAGAAGAGCCAATCCGGGAAGATTTGAGAGGGAAGATGGTGATGATAGGGGGGCCAAGGCAGGTGGGGAAGACCACTCTTTCAAGAGATATTATTGCAGGAAAGGGTTTTTCTTCTTTTCGTTATTATACCTGGGATTCTAAGGAAGACCGAAAAGCGATATTAGATGAAGCGTTGTCAGATTCAGACATCATTATTTTGGATGAAATTCATAAATATGAAAAATGGAAACCCCTTGTTAAAGGGATTTATGATAAAAAATTAAAGAACCAGCAAATTATTGTAACAGGAAGTGCGCGGTTAAATGTGTACAGGAGAGGGGGTGATTCCCTTCAAGGTCGGTATCATTATTATCGCCTGCATCCGTTCAGTGCCATGGAGTTGGAAAATAGATCCCCTCACATAGAACCTATGAAACCCCTTTCTTTTTCTGGGGAGATACCTCAAAAACAGTTGGATTCTTTGTTAACATATGGGGGATTTCCGGAGCCGATTCTTAATCAATCACCCAAACAATTGAGGCGTTGGCATAACGACCGTATTGAACGAATGGTTAAAGAAGATATTAGGGATATTTCTAGCATCAATGATATTGGCAATATTCAATTATTGGTAGATATGTTACCGAGTAAAGTAGCTTCATTATTATCCATAAACACAATACGTGAGGATCTGGAGGTGAGCCATAGATCAATCAGTCATTGGATCGCTACATTGGAAGAGTTATATTATGCATACCGAATATATCCCTATCAAAATAATAGAATAAGAGCTTTAAAAAAAGAGCCCAAGTTGTTTTTATGGGATTGGTCGGAAGTGGTAGATCCTGGTGCACGATTTGAGAATATGGTGGCGGGGCATTTGCTCAAAACGGTTCATTATCTCAGGGATACAGAGGGCTTCAAAACAGAGTTGTTTTATCTGCGAGACAAAGAGAAAAGGGAGGTTGATTTTTTAGTGACAGTAGATAATACACCCTGGTTT
>JABSQL010000286.1 GCA_013215865.1 Candidatus Margulisiibacteriota bacterium | reverse complement strand
GGACAAGAGGGGGTTTTTCTTAGGGGGACAAGAGGGGGTTTTTTCTGGTCCTTGTTTTATATGGAATGCGAGTGTATTATAAATATGTATAAATCCGAAATTATGGACTTATAATGAAAAATAATACAATTTCACTCACGAAGGATCTACAAAAAAAAATAAGAGACTACTTTGATTATGAGGGTAAAATCTATTATTCAAAGCAAGAGTTGATAGCAGCGGTAGCGCATTTAAATATATCAGTGAGCATTCGAAACTTGCTTAGGACCCGCTTAATACGTTCAACTTACAAAGACCGTATATACCAGGTATTGGAAGGCAAATCATCAATTACGGGCCTCCTTACGGTGCTCTTTGACTCAAAGGAACTCTTTTATCTGGGAGGTATATATGCCTTTAATACTCAGGGGCTTATCAATCAGTTGCCCGTATCATATCAAGTTATAAATACTAAAATCACCGGCCAAAAAAAGTTGGGGGTTTTTAATGTTATTTTTCAAAGAAAGTCTCCAAAATTCTTTTACGGAATAAATTCAAGAACTTATCTTCCTGAACTTGAAAGAACCCTACTAGATTATTGTTACACTTTTGGTTATAAACGGTTCAAAAGTGCCTTTGATAGCCAGAAAGGGACAGTGGATTTTCAAAAATTAGCGGATTATGCGATGAAGTATCCTATCCAATCAATTGGCCGGCGGGTATTGTACACCCTTGATGAGGAAGGCCTAGTAGCAAACAATATTCAGGAGAAAATGACTTTTAAATCGCTTATTACCCTATACAATGATCGCCCAAGGAGGGGAAAAATTGACCGAAAATGGAATCTCATTATTAACAAATAAAGATAAGTTTCGAAAAATGATTCAGTATACTCAAGAAAGAACGAGGTTTACTCCTTTGTTACTGGAAAAAGATTTTTATTTGACCTTGGTATTGCATAAAATCAGCCAGAACAATTTGCCATTGGTATTTAAGGGCGGAACGTGTTTGAACAAATGTTATTTGGGATACTACCGGTTGTCAGAGGATCTGGATTTTGTCTATCTCAATAAGAACCTAAAAACGAGGAGTCAGCGCAGAAAACAGTTCTCGGAAATTGAAACTAGGCTCAAACCCATTTTAAGTCACATACCAGGCCTTGTAAAAGGTGATTTAGAAAAATTTGATGAACACCATCAGGCCCGACTAATGATTCATTATGACTCTGTTTTTGACGAAAAAGGCCGTATTCAGATCGAAATTACACATAGACATCCTCTTCGGTTAAAGCCAGTGAATCGTGAGATTAGCCATTGTTTTAAAGACCCTTTTAGTAACGATAACGTTATATCATCAAAAATTATACAGTGTATGGACTTAAAAGAGGTCGCTGCAGAAAAAATAAGAGCTTGCTTTACGCGCAAAATTCCTGCTATTCGTGACTATTTTGATCTATGGTACTTACGCACCCAAGCAGGGTTTAATTTTTCTGACTCTGAATTTTTAAGAATATTAAAGAAAAAATTGGACGAGAGTAAGGTGTTTGTAGGGTTGGATCAGCAGATAGAGGTCCTTAAAAAACAGGTGCGCCAAGAATTGTTACCCACAATAAGTAATCATTATGATTTTGACCTGGACAAAACAATTCAATTTATCAAAAAAACTATCAAGGTAGAAACCCCCTAAATCCCCCTGATTCCGGGGGAGGGACAAGGAGAAAACCCCCTAAATCCCCCTTCACAGGGAGACTTTTGTTAATATATGTAAATACATACCGGTAATAAAGATAGGTGGACAGCGTAACCTCCCCCTGTGAAGGGGGATAAGAGGGGGTTTTTCCATGTACCCTCCCAGACCCCAGGGGGACAAGAGGTTTTTTTTTATGTACTCTCCTCAGAACCCAGAGGAGTAAGTAGAGGAAGGGTTTGTATAGTGCGCATCTAACCTAAAAGACTGAACTAGCGTATAGTATATAGATGGAAAAGCGTGGGTTGCCTATTGGCATACAGACATTTGAAAAGATTATTCAGGAAGATTTGGTTTATGTGGATAAGACGGCGTTTATTTATCGGTTGATTAACGGTCCTGGGGCCTATTTCCTCTCCCGACCCAGACGGTTTGGAAAGTCTTTACTTATATCAACGATGGAAGCCATCTTTAAAGGGAAAAGAGAGCTGTTTAAAGGGCTTTGGATTGAGAAAAGTGATTATAAATGGAATACATATCCTGTGCTTCGATTGGATATGTCTGGTGCGTCAAGCAGTGATCCGGAAAAACTCAAACTTCTTCTTAATATTCAGTTAAACAATATTGCAAAAGAACATGCCATTCAGTTAGATTTAGAATGGCCACCCCAAGCCAATTTAGTGACGCTTATAAAAGATCTAGCTTCCAAGATTGGGAATGTGGTGGTCCTCATCGATGAATATGACAAGCCGATTATTGATCAATTGAAGAATACGGAGGTAGCCAAACAGAACCGAGAGATACTCAAGGATTTTTATGGTGTACTCAAGTCTCAGGACGAACATATAAGGCTTGTCTTTTTAACGGGTGTGAGTAAGTTTTCCAAAGTGTCTATTTTCTCAGGTTTGAATAATCTGAATGATATTACGATGGATACTAAATATGCAACGTTACTGGGCTATACCCAGGCAGAGCTGGAACATTTTTTTGAGGGATGGATATCAGAGTTGGGTGAGTCAATGAAGATGGATAAGAAAGCCACCCTTAAAGAAATCAAGAAATGGTATAACGGATATCAGTTTTCGAAGGCAGATGATGCGGTGTATAATCCCTTTTCTACCCTACTGCTCTTTGATAAAAAAGACTTCCTGTCCCATTGGTTTGAGACCGGAACCCCCACATTCCTCATCGATTTATTGAAACAGCAACAATATGGTGTGCCAGATATTGAAAATGCAGGGATAGATGAATCTGCCTTTTCCAGTTACGAGATTGATGATCTCCAAGTATTGCCCCTACTGTATCAAACAGGTTACCTCACAATAAAATCATATGACACTGAATCTTCTTTATACAAATTGGGATATCCCAATCATGAAGTAAAAGCAGCGTTTAGCAGATCATTGCTTGAAAACTTCTCAAAATTACACAAAGGATTAACCAATAGCTATATCTGGCAACTCATCCAAGCATTAAGAGCAAATGAATTGGACTCTTTCTTCAAGATTATGAAAGTATTCTTCGCAAATGTCCCCTATGACCTCAAGGCAGGAGAAGAAAAATACTTTCAAAGCATTTTCTATTTAATACTGTTATTAATGGGAATCAAAATAGAAGTAGAAGTCCATACGAATGATGGCCGAATCGATGGTGTAATTGAAACAGAAGATAAAATATACATCCTCGAGTTTAAGTTAAATGCGCCTGCAACAGACGGTTTAGATCAAATTAAAGAGAAGAAATATTATGAGAAGTATCTACTCAGAAAAGACAAGGGGATTACGTTGATAGGCGTCTCCTTTGATTCTAAGACCCGAACCATTGAGGACTG
>JABSQL010000285.1 GCA_013215865.1 Candidatus Margulisiibacteriota bacterium | reverse complement strand
TTCTACCCTGAACGGTCTATCAGACAAAGCACATGATTTACTAAATATAGGTGACATAGATGGGTGTATTTTAACTATTTCAAATGATTTAAAAGCGTTGCCTAAAACACAGTATCATCAAATTCTTGACCTTGAATTTACCAACTCACCAGCCACCCTTGGGAAGAAAATATCAGATTTCATTATTGAGAATGATTGTAAAGCAGTTCTACTCGATTTTTACCATTTCTGGGATATCAATATACATGGCTTCGACAAACTTGGAGATACAACATTCTACTGGCTTTGTGATCATGTTTATGGGTTGCATGATGTAAGACTACAAGGCATTGAAATATTCGAGGACCACTTTGGTAACGGGCTTATTTCCTGTACACCAGAGGAAGAAGCATCTCAAGATATATGTGGATGCTTGATTGTTTTAAAGTTTTTCAAACTTATACATAAATGCCTCCCATATATCTCAAATCAAGAAATCCCTATCATTGGGTTTAATCATGATTTTCCTGATTCATTTATATATTACGGAGACAAATCGAAGCTTATCCCCTATGACGACGCATACCATAAGAAGCTAGAACAAGAACGACTTGAACAAGATCGGATCGCAGCACAAGAGAAACAAGACCATATTGATTATTTTTATAAAACATTAAAGCATGCTGAAGTATTTTGTTGGGCCAGAGGTCCGATTAAAATGAACTTTCCAGATAAACAATACATCCCAGACTTTTTCATCCAAGGAGAACCCATTAATCCAAATTCATATTCTGATTCGAAATTGATTTTTCGTTTATAAACGATGACTTTTTAGAATTCAGGATTCCCGTTATATCTAGTGATATCGCCAATATTTTACAGTTAATATGTCCGAATAATATCCAGCTTCTTCCTGTGGAATTATTATATAATGGTGTAAAACATACTCATTACTATCTTGTTAATGTTATTTCCACTCTTAATAATGCAATCGATGAATCAAACTCTAATATCAAATGGACCAGTACTTCAGTCCCTTTTTCCAAAAACTCAGCAACTCATTTTCGACCATTACAATTCCATTCTGGATGTATGGGCCATACCCATATTGCAAGACTACATGAGGATATGCGAAAAATATTTATTAGTAATAAGCTGGCTAATGCTCTATTTAAATTTGAAAAGCTTGCAGGGATTAAACGTGATACATATTTTAACGAATGTCTTTTCAGACCGCTGTATGAAATGAATAAAGGGTTTTCGTCCTACCAAGCAGCATCACGCCATCTTCCTAACAATAAAAGTGAGTAGTCCCAAAAAGCTGATAGAACAAGATTTACATGTTTGTATTTTATGAAATATATGTCCGCAACAGTATAATAGTTTCCTTATTGGTGGTTGAATGGTTTCTATTAATTTGTTGTGATATTTGCATCAATGAGACATTCATGTGAAAATCTACAAAATAATTTTATCGATAGACTGGCATCAGATTGAACTTGACGTCTCGGAAAAGTTTGTGAGAGAGCAGACACTTAATACTAATGTTGATAAATTTAATGCGCTAAAAGGATGGGTTTATGAAAAAGTATTATTTTTATATTGATGACTCTGGTACCAAGGAGTATGCAAAAAATAAAGAAGAATACTCTAACAAGGGAAATACACGTTACTTTTGTTTTGGTGGGGTTCTCTTAGAACATGCAGTTAGTGCACGCCTTGGTGAAAATATTGCTAGATTGAAGAAGCAAGTATTTGGTACTTCAGATGTTGAAATTAAATCTAACTGGCTAAGAATCAAAAAAGAAAGAGACTCCAGATATTTGATTCCGTATAAATTATCTGAGAAAGACTTAACGAAATTCACATACGATTTATTTGATATCATTTCTGATAGTGACTTACTGTTAATATCAGCAATTGTTGACAAAATTCAAATGCAAGAGAGTTATGGGGAAAACGCTTGGTACGCCCCTGCAATTGTTTATGAAATTTTGCTTCAGAGAATTGTACAACAGGTTGATTACCCAGACGAAGTGTCAGTAATTATTGATGACATGGATGGTGCTACACCTAAAGGAAATCAGTATAAGAAAAATTTAAAAGAACACCATCTAAAGCTAAAGAAAAATGGATCTATGCTTCAAAGAGGAATCAACTTCCAAAGCCTTGGCAAACAAAGCTTTAAGAACTCAGCACTGTCTCACCATATTCAAGTTGCAGATATCATTGCTTACAATGTATATCGTCAGTTCGTAGAATATGGAGAAGCCTGGGAAGATAGTATTAATAAAGAATTACCAACATATGCCTGGTTGGAAAAATTATCTCACAAATTTAGAAATAATGATGGTCGAATTCAAGGTTTTGGGATCATAAAAATGCCGATTATAAATCGAATCAAATGGGCCATAAAATAACAAGTCGCACCTTATGACCCTACGTAAACCGAGGGCAGTCCTGTGGACTGGGAACAAATTGCTCGCTCATGTATGCGACTTTGAGTACATTATAGCGCATACCCATCCCTGAGGATAGCTTGCAGGGATTAATCACTCATCTTATAATGAATGTCTTTTCAGACTGCTATATGAAATGAATAAGGGGTTTTCGTCCTACCAAGCAGCATCACGCCATCTTCCTAACAATAAAAGTGAGTAGTCCCAAAAAGCTGATAGAACAAGATTTACATGTTTGTATTTTATGAAATATATGTCCGCAACAGTATAATAGTTTCCTGTGCTTTTTCTAAGTAGCCTTTGGATTCTTTCTGATTAATTATTTTTATTCTTCTTTTTATGCTCATATAATATCATCTTTGAATTCCCTTTCAGCCAAATACCTTCAGAGGAAATATCTTTAAAAACCAGCTTGTTTTTTTTATCATAATATTCTTTTTTTGTCACCACAACCGCTTCAACTACAACCCGGTATGTATCTCCAAGGTGTCGAGAAAGTGCTTCTATAGTTTCATCTAGTTTCTTAGATTTACGCATCACGATTAAGCAAATATCTAAATCGCTACTTTCTGTTTCTTCCACCCTTGCATAACTTCCATTTATTACAACCTAACCTTCCTCACATTCCAGCACACCCCTTGACAAAACCACCAAAATGTAAGTAAATAACAAGTTCTGAAAAAATAATTTGCTGAAGGAGCGTTACTGTTATGTTCGCTGTAGTTGAAAGAGAAGGAAAACAATATAAGGTCAGTGAAGGGGATGTTCTTGATATCGAAGCCCTGAACTTGGACCCTAAGAAATCATTTGTGTTTCAAAATGTGTTGCTAATATCTAAAGATAAAAACACAACGCTTGGTGCTCCGTATATTGACGGCGCTTCTGTTAATGCGTCTGTAGTAGAAGAGTATAGAGACAAAAAGGTTCTTGTCTTTAAATTTAAGCGTAAAACGGGCAAACAAGTCACCCAGGGCCATAGACAGTCATATACCCGTATCAAGATAGATACTATATCCACTAAATTATCCAACCCCAAAACCACAGATGAACCCGTGGAAAAGGCAGCAGGAAAAGTGGAAGAAAAAGAAACCCCTAAAGAAGAAAAGGTAGACACATCAAAACAAGGAAAGGACACCCCCAATGGCACATAAAAAAGGAAAGGGAAGTACTAAAAATGGACGCGATAGTCACTCTCAACGACTCGGCGTGAAACGCTTTGGCGGAGAAACTGTTATCAATGGCAATATTTTGATTCGTCAACGCGGCACTCAATTTTTGCCTGGTAATAACGTCGGTATCGGAAATGACTATACCATTTACGCAAAACAAGACGGAACCGTTTCATTTGAATGGGTCCGTAAAAATAAACAAAAAGTTTCTGTTTATTAATCCCTTAGTTTATCGGCATATATAAATATTCCCGTTCTTCTGTGACGGATAGTACCGTTTTTTTCTTGTCTGGCAACACCACAGGATGGGTGGTTGTTCTTTTATAATATTCAGATTTGATGGTCATTGTTTGGGGATCTATTACCCGATACCCCATCCCTTGCATATGAATATCTGTTGGAATATTAAGCAATTCTTGATTCTTACTTACCAACTCTTTTAGTACGTCTCTTTTATCGGTGTTTAAATGGTCAATATTTGTATTATATTCATAGTGAATTTTAACTTGTTCTTTCCCATTCTTTTCTATTATCTCAGGGAATCGTATGACCCGAAACAGAGTGATCTGAGACTGATAAAAGGGGTAGCTGTCCACATGTGTCCAGGAATCGCCCTGAGTAATTTCTTTTCCTTGAAAAAAACCATAGCGCTCATGCCAATCACGCCGTTCAACATTCAAGATAGCATCCGGGTTTAACCGCTGTAACATCTGCTTTTGAGTGTTCAAGGGCAAGGTCCTTTTTATTTTTGAGATAATTTCATCATACCCATCAATGGTATTGAGCTCTCCTTCTGAGGTGACATTGTAAACAAATTT
>JABSQL010000284.1 GCA_013215865.1 Candidatus Margulisiibacteriota bacterium | reverse complement strand
TTTGGAGAGCTTAATGTGAATCGAACAATAATTAAGCAAATCGGGTGTTCCCTCGATCAGTCGGAATATCGGATGTTCATGTTACCAAAGGGGGTTATGGTTACTATTGATCAAAAAACACTTCGAGTGTCAAAAGGATTGCCAGAAATTCTTGACTATACTTATGACATATCTGATCCCAATCAAACCGTGCATATTAAAGAGATTGACACGCATATAACGTTCTCATTGCTAAAAGTGCTTCCGAAATCTTTTATGTCTCACTCAAATTATTGTTTTTTATCATATGTACCAGAAATGTTCCCGTTACGATTGCGAACACGAAAGCCTGGAGATCAGATAATACCCTATGGGTCTAGCAAAAAGACGACATTAAAGCGGTATTTTATCAATCAGAAGATTCCAAAGCTTATTAGAGATTCAAAGTTTCTCTTAACGAAGGGAGCTGACATTTTATGGGTGCCTGGATACCACACTTCAGCGTTATATAAAGCCAGAAAAGATGTATCCGTTTTGAAAGTGGAAGTGAGACAATAATAGAGATGTTTGAGGGGTAACTTCATCGGGTATAATCTAGTATGTCATTTAACGGGTATCGTATGAAAAATGGGGTGATCTTAATACTATTATTTTTATTATGGGTTCCCTTATATGCAGAATCAATGAATCGCGAACTGTCCCAAAATAAACAGGAGAGAATAAAAGTCAAACGATTTATATATATCCATTATTCAGATAATGTTCGCGTACTTATTAAGCGTACAGTGAGACATGACCCGTCTATAAAAGGTCACAGAAGACGCATTTTGGTGAGAAAAGAAATTCTTAAACGACCCACAGGGGATATTGTTTACTCTAATAATTTTGAAAGAATCATAGAGAACAAGGTTAAAACATATATCATTGATGATTTCGAAGATGGCAATTATTTGATGAATCCTAAATGGAAAGTCAGGGATAATTTATTGGTATCAATCGTTCCTAACCAGAAAACAGCTGGCATAAATTTAGGAAATAAATCATGGTTATTTGAGGGCAGAACCCTGATAAAAAAGATAGGGTATGCTGAATCTGAATTAGACATAGACGGCAGTGATTATTCTAAAGTCCAACTGCAATTATATGGTAACGGAATGGGAAGCGGCACACTAATGATTCACTTGTATGACCAAGATGCTGAAGGGCTGGATATTTATAGTGGAGAAGTTGTTGTAGATTGGGAAGGTTGGAAAACCATTGATATACCTTTTGATGAATTGCTAGACATCAATCCAGATCATGGAGATAACATACTTAACCCTGTGAAAAACAATGATTTAGAAGGGTTTGTTAAAGTGAAGCTTATTGGTCAAGAAACAGAAGGGGATTCGGGCAAGTTAGATATCAAAATAGATCATATTCTGTTATTGGAGTAGGGTATTTAAAGTACTGGTCAGTGTTTGACAGTTGTCATAAAATGACCTATTGTATGTATGTGTGGGAAGTAACAAGGAAGAAAAAGATTGATAAAATGTATTTGCATCTTCGTGAGGAGTATAAATCGGTATTTAGGTGTCTGATAAATGATTTGAAAATGTTAGGTCCGTACCAGCCCAATTGGCCAAAGTATGGGCCCTTGGTAAATAAGAAAAATTACCATCATTGTCACATAAAGAGAGGTAGACCGACAATTGTGGTAGTATGGAAAATATTGGATAAAAAGAACAAAATTATGGAGGTGATTTATGTTGGAACACACGAAAAAGCACCGTATTAAGCGTGGGGAATCAGTGGTAAATATGGACGCTAAAAAATCCAAATCAGGTATGTATATTCGCCTAGAATCTCAAAAGGGCAATTATGATTATAGAAATGTACCCATGAAGGTATTTAATGTTCTCCTTAAACACTTTCACAATGAACTAACGCCATTTAAGATTAAAAATGAAGATGACTATTCAGAAAAAAGCTGGGAAGCCCTCTTTAAAGATATCGGATACGAGGGAAAAGAAGCGTATAGGGAGGCAGCAATGGCCATAAGGGGGTATCGTTATAGAGAAGGGTATTCTCAGAAGGCGCTTTCTGAAAAGCTCAATATTTCATCAACAAATCTGTCAAAAATGGAAACTGGTAAGCGACCCGTTGGAAAGCGTATGGCGAAGAAACTCGCAGAGGTGTTGAAAGCAGATACCTCTTATTTTTTAACAGATCTCGAATAGATCAGTTATTTTTTAAAATGCATTGAACAATATTGTTTGCGGTATTTTGTTTTGGATGTAACTTTTTGAACTGGTTTTTAATGTGGGTAAGCTTTTGTGAATCATAATATAGAGCGGTTACTTCTTGTGAGATTTTTTCAGGGGTGAGTACATCCACCATTTCAGTGATGATAGGTGATTTTGCCAGTTTATTGGGAAGTGAAAAGTAGGGAACTGTTCGAACCAAATAGTTGGCCACCCATTTCTTGATAAGTTTGCCGATGATAGGTAAATTTCCGATGAGACCTTTCAAACCATCAAAAATCAGAAGTTCCGGCCGGTTTAAGGGTACAACAACTAGCATAGGTAGGCCCAAATATAGGGCCTCCGCATTATTGGTACCAGGGAGAGTAACCAACAATTTGGCCTTTGACATGATATTCAAAGAATCTCCTCTGTGAATGACAAAATGAGATAAATCATGGTCTTTCCTGACTTGGTCCAGATCATTTTCTGTGATAAAAGGCGATATATGAAGGACGGCTTTGAAATCTGGGTGTTTTATTTTGATTTTCGCGACAACCTCTATGATGAGGGGAACCATGTTTATAAAATGTTGGGGTCTTGATCCACAAAAGAAGAGGCAAAATGGGTGATTAGGGATGGCGCTTTTTTCTGAGGAAGCAATGTGCGTAGTAGAGTGAAATAATCGTACCCGATCAGCCATCAGGTCTCCATCCACTGATTTCAAGAATACTTTTTTAAAGAAAAAAGACGATAGCGCATGTTCTGAATAGGCATATACAGGGTATCCAAATTTAATGCCCAAGCATTTTGAGTAAAATGGATCCCCCCCTAGATATAAAACGGCCCCATTGCCTTTATGCCTTTGAAGCAAAGGAAACGAGAGTAGGGTGCGAATAGTTTGTTTGGGGGTTAGAACGGTGTTTACGCCAGGAATTTGTTGTGCAATCGTGAATTCTGTGCCGGTTCGATACTGACAGGGGACCAGAAAAATGGTGATATGGGCTGATGGCAATTTATTAATAAAAGTATTTACAATAGGGGATACCCAAGCGGTTAATTCACCCGGAGAATTGGTCTGGATCAGTAATTGAAATGTCATGTATGGCTATCTGGGAGTTTTTCGTATAGTTTTCGGATTTCTTGGTCTGAGCTTTTGGGTAATATAAGTAAGGCATCTTCTGAATCAATAATGATGAAATTTGAAACATTAATGGTGGACACCAATCGCTTGCTTGAATAAATGATATTGTTGTTGCTATTGAGGCCTAGGTAGTGACCTTTCACTGCATTTTGTTGATTATCTTTTTCCCAAAAAGAATCTAGTGCGTTCCAGTTTCCCACATCGCTCCAGTCAAATCCGGCTTTCAAGACAACGGTCTGTTCAACGGCATGCTCCATAATGCCATAATCAATTGAAATATTTTGAAACTGCTCGAAACAAGCCGCTAGATTATTTTGATAGTCAGAATCATGCTTTAAAGAATTAATAGACTGTAAAACACTGTGGTTATGGGGAAGGTATGTTTTTATAAGATCTAGTATGGTATCTGCACGCCAAACAAAGATACCTGAATTCCAATAAAAACCTCCGGTCTTTAGAAAAAGTTCAGCCTGCTCTAGGCCTGGTTTTTCTCTGAATCTTTTCACGCTAGATAATGGTGATTGTGTATCTTGAGCTTCAATGTATCCATAACCTGTATGGGGATGTGTAGGCTGTATGCCAATGGTTAACAAATCATGAGATGTACCCACATGCTCAACTGCTTGACGTAGGGTATTTTGGAAAGAATCGATATCTTTTATAAAGTGATCCGCGGGTAATACGACCATTGTGGCATCTGGGTCTTTTTTTAGAAGTTCTGTAGCGGCCCACCCAATACAAGGTGCGGTATTTTTACCCATGGGCTCTAAAAGCACTTGATCTTCTGGAATAGACTGTAGTAATGGTTTCAAATGTTTAGATTGATCGTGATTTCCGACCACCCAAATATTTTGGTTTTCTACAAAGCCACTGAGTCGATCAAGCGTATGTTCCAGCAGAGACTTGTGGTCAATGATATGTAGAAACTGTTTTGCCAACCTTTTTCTTGATAAGGGCCAAAACCGTGTACCAATGCCTCCTGCCATGATGACAACTTGAATCATAGTCAGTTATTATATTATAACTTTAGCGAATTGACACGGTGTTCAGTAATAAATAGGTTACATTGTAGCTAAAACAAAGGTCATTTCAGCAATAATGCCCTCATCTTCACTAAGTCCAAACGAAAGCGTAAGATCTTGTCGTACTTTTTTAGAGAAAACGATTTCATTATGATGAAGATTGACATTAAAGTCGATATCATTTTGGTTGAGAGAATGGAAAATCTTTCCATCTTCAGGAATAAACCGAGCAGCCAAGCTTGAAGCAGACTTTAATAGATCAACGAAAAAGCCGTTGGACGCAACAGATCCCATCAAAGTCTCTTGGTTTAGTGTGTGATTCAAGTAAGTTGCCAAGTAAATATGATCTTCAGAAGATAAGGTTCTTTTAATACCTTTCCACTCTTCTAAAGGGTTATATTCAATACTTGGTACTGCTGCATGAATAGACACAGAAATTAAAACAAAAAAGCAAAAAACAATTAATCTTTTCATAGTTCCACCCCTAAAAGGAAGGTTTTACCCGGAAAGGGTTCCATCTCAATATTCTTCCTTCTAACTAGTTATCGACAATATTCCGCATTTCTATGTATCGATATTTTATGTTGTTTTATTAAAATTGAATGGTTTGATTCTCAATAACTTGATTTTCGATGGTTACGGGGATGTTTGAAGAGCAGCTGAGAGAAACATCACCTTTTAGAACAACATTGCCCTTAAAGTAAATAGGACCTGAGATGTTAAGAGAAGAGATGTTTACAAGGGAGGGGATATCTGTGAAAAATGCTTCAAAGTC
>JABSQL010000283.1 GCA_013215865.1 Candidatus Margulisiibacteriota bacterium | reverse complement strand
CAATAAATCAAGTGCAGCAAAAGAAATCGAACATTATTCAAAAGCATTAAAATCAGGATTTGATCGGGTAATCGAAGACAAATTGCTTACAAACCGACATATTATAGCTATTCAATCTATTCAAAAAATCAAACATATCCGTGGGAGGCAATAAAATGAATGCGTCCAAGGCTACTTCTTCAGGTATTGATACAGCGTTTCACAACTAATTCCATAGTCACGGGCAATATGAGTTTTCGGGACTGCTAATTTAAAACAGACAATCATATAGATGCTTGTGAAATAACAAAAACAAAGAGAGTTCAACCATAAGAGGGCATTTTGAATAGCATTCTCCTAAACTCGAGGTAAATAAGGCTATGGTGCTTTCAGACAATTCTTGATATTGTTCCACGTGTTTTAACTAATTTTTTAGGGGATGCTGGGAAAAAGCCGTTCAAATAAAAAATGATGGCACTGAACAGCAGTGCAATTATTTTGAAAAACGTTCGATATATATATAAGGGACACATTAACAGAACATTCTCATATTGAAATAAGAAAATTTATAGAAAATGAAGGAGTAAATAAAGATGTTAGATTTGGTTATTAAAAAACCTCGGAATATTAAAAATGATATTTTGTCGGGGATTACGGTTGCATTGGCATTGGTTCCAGAAGCCATTGCGTTTTCTTTTGTGGCACATGTAGATCCCCGGGTGGGACTATATGCTGCATTTATGATGGGACTGGTAACGGCCATTATCGGTGGACGTCCCGGCATGATATCGGGTGCCACAGGTGCAGTGGCTGTTATTTTTGCACCTTTGGTCATTATTCAAACTCAGTTGCACGGTTCTGATGTTGCGCTCACCTATTTGTTTTTGGCAGTGGCGTTGATGGGTGTGGTACAGATTCTTTTTGGCGCATTTAAATTTGGGAAGTTTATTCGGCTGATTCCCCATCCAGTTATGTTGGGATTTGTAAATGGGTTGGCGATTATTATTTTTAAAGCCCAGTTTTCTCAGTTTTATATCGGAACAGGTAGTGAAGCACATTTGATGCCCTTCGTTCCGCTTATCATGATGGGTGGGCTCATTTTATTAACAATGGGACTGATTCATTATTTACCGAGATTGACGAAGGCGGTTCCGGCGACATTGGTAGCCATCATTTCTGTAACAGGGTTATCTTTGTATTTAAAATCTTTGGGATTTGAAATTTATACCGTATTAGATTTTGTTAAAACAATGGATCCTTCGATAACAACCATCGCGGCGTCTTTACCTCACTTTATGATGCCTGCGTTTTCCCTTAAAGCGATCCTCACAGTGCTACCATATTCACTACTGGCTGCGTCTGTAGGACTGATTGAGTCCTTAATGACTCTTTCTCTTGTTGATGAACTCACAGAAACAAGAGGTCGTGGCAATAAAGAGAGTATTGGGCAAGGAATTGCGAATGTGGTAAATGGATTTTTTGGCGGAATGGGTGGGTGTGCCATGATTGGTCAAAGTATGATCAATATTCGTGGCGGTGGTCGGGGCCGACTTTCAGGGATAACGGCGGCTTTAAGTCTGCTTATTTTTATTCTTTTTGGTGCTGTGTTAATCGAATCCATTCCTTTGGCAGCACTTGTGGGCGTGATGTTCATGGTGTCTATTGCAACTTTTGAATGGTCTAGTTTTCGGATTTTGAAAAAGATCCCAAAATCTGATGCCTTGGTTATTTTTATTGTATCTGCAACAACCGTTGCCGTTGATCTTGCTGTAGCTGTCTTTGTAGGCGTTATTATCTCAGCCCTTGTTTTTGCATGGGAGCAAGGAAAAAAGATTAAAGTTACAACATTAACAAGTAAAAATGGCCGCAAAATTTACAAACTGAAAGGGGCCCTATTTTTTGGGTCTGCGACATCATTTAAAGAATTGTTTGAATTTAGAAAAGACCCTGAACATATTGTGATTGATTTTGAACATGCCCGGGTTTACGACCATTCGGGTCTAGAAGCGATTCAAAATATTTCGGGCCGATATGGGCAGCAGGGTAAAAAACTACATCTTTTGAATCTAAGTAAAGAGTGTCGCGATTTATTGGACAAGGCAGATAATATCGTTTAAGTGCTACATATTAATGATTTAAATTGGCATATTGCAGATGATACGTTAGCGTGAACCATTCAAATAATACTGAGGAGAGTACAAATTGATCTCTACCCAAGTGAGCAGGAATGACAAAGTATTTTATGGTTTAAATTGGATTACTATTGTACGATATAATTCATATGGATCAACAAGATTATGACGATTAAATTCATTAGACAGGTGCTTGGAAGAATCATTGTTCTTCTAAATTTTGTTTTCTCTCCACGTAAGAAAAAGAGATCCAAGGTGGCGCAAGACAAGGTCAATGTGGAGACGCAACAATTGACCTTGTATCAATTTTATCTGTGTCCGTTTTGTGTACGGGTTCGACGAATGATGACACGGTTAAGCTTGAACATTGCATGTCATGATATTAAAACGAGTGAAAAGCATCATGCGGACTTGATGACAGGTGGCGGTAAACGAAAAGTTCCTTGTTTACGTATTGAAGAAAATGACAAGGTAGCTTGGTTGTATGAAGCTATGGCTATTAATACCTATTTGATAGAGCGTTTTGGAAGCTAGTGATCAATCACCCGAAATTTACCAGGCCTTAGCTGCGATAAAGAAAGGCCTCCAAACGTTACCCGCTTCAAGCGATACACAGAACGCCCCACCTTCTGAATCATTCTTCGTATCTGCCGATTCTTCCCTTCTTCCATTTCCCATATCAAATGCATGGGCGATTGAATTGTAATGTGAAGCGGCTGAGTTCTTTTTCCAAATAACATCATGCCACTTTCTAACCTCTCTTTTTGTGAGGGCGTAAGCGGCGCATCTATCCATAAGTGATAGACCCGTTTATGAGGATGAGTCAAATATGCCTTCGCAACGACGCCATCATCTGTTAGAAGAATCAGGCCTTCAGAGT
>JABSQL010000282.1 GCA_013215865.1 Candidatus Margulisiibacteriota bacterium | reverse complement strand
CTGCAGATAAAACACAAACAGATTGCCCCTAGTTTACATGCTGATGAAATGAATCCTAATATTCAAATTCAAAAAACTCCGTTTTTTGTGCCAACCCAATTGATGGGTTGGAAGGCTACCATTGTTAAATTGGAAGGAAAAGATGTCTCCCTTCCCCGAAGAGCTGGCATTTCATCTTTTGGAGCCGGCGGTGCAAATGCACATGTGCTGGTAGAAGAATATTTGGGTGATGATAAATTGGAAAGTGGGTCCGCTAAACTTGTGGGTGGATTTATTTTATCCGCAAAAACCAAAGAATCCCTGCAGGAATATAGGGATCTCTATGTTTCATATTTAAAAGAAGAAATTGAATTCTATAAAAGAGAACAGAAGTTCCAAACTACAGGGTTTTCTATGCAAAACCTATTGTACACCCTGCAAACATCAAGAGAGGCTATGGAAGTACGGTTGACCATAGAGGTTCGTGAGGGGTTTTCAGGGTTGGAACACTTATATGAAATATTAAAATCTATTCAATCCAATTCCACAGAAAATATAAAACCTGATATAGCCCAGTATGTACGATATGGAACCGTATCTCTTAATCCAATGAAAGGGGCGATTACAGAAGAAGGACCAGTTTCCCGGATATATGATACAGAAAACTCAGTGAACGATTCGGCTTCTAGTCTATTAAACAAATGGCTGAATGGGGAAGAAGTTGAATGGGTGCAGCATTATGGACATGAGGCAAGTGTTAAGTCCATTGCCCTGCCGCAGTACCCTTTCAAAAAACAAAAATATTGGCTCCCATTACATAAACTACAGGAAAAAACTCCTTTAAATAAAACTCTATTTTTTGCACCGGTCCCTTCAAAACTAAAGGCCAGTAAACAGCATTCTCATGACGGGTCACATTTCATTATTAATGCTGGAGCCTGTTCAGAATATTTTTCTGACCGGAAGGATATTGATCCTATAAATTTTTCCAGGATATCTGGTGAAAACCGAGAATCTGAATATTTTATTCGATTTTCCCATAAAGTACTGGATGTAATAAAAGATCATTTTCAAAATGCCTCTTTTACTGGTGGCTGTTTACAAGTTGTTATCACAGAGAAACAACTTTATTTAAGGGGAATCGAAGGGCTGCTAAAAGTTGCCCGTGAAGAAAATTCTTTATTAAACCCTCAGTTAATCCTTGTCCCTGAGAACATTGAAACACAAATTCTTGAAGCGCTTCTTTTAGAGAATAAATCATTAGCTGGAGACATCTATAGAGATTTTACAGCACCTGGCTGTTTGAATAGTAAGAATGCAGGTGAGCTGGCCTATATTGGCGAATCTTTTGAATGGAAGCAAACTAGCTTTTCTTCTTCAGCATCAAAATTTTCTGAGGAACTGTCACCAGAACCTAAGCCTTGGAAAAATGGTGGAACTTATATCATCACTGGTGGCATGGGTGGTCTTGGAAAAATATTCGCCCATGAAATTTCTAAACATTTAAATGAGGGTTGTATCCTGCTTGTGGGTCGCAGTCCTTTGTCAGAAAATCATAAACAGGCTTTAGATAACTTGAATTCAGGGAATTCAAAATTAACCTTTCACTATTATCCTGTAGATATCACAGATACAACGGCCATGGATGATTTTTTAAATACAGAAATTCTAGGTGAAAATCGGAATGTTAAAGGAATTATTCATAGTGCTGGAATAATTAAAGACAATTACATTCTTAAAAAGTCTTCGAGTGAGTTTGAGTCCGTAGTCACTGCAAAGGTAAAGGGTTTATTCAACTTAGGCCGGTGGAGTCCCTCTTTAAATTTAGATTTTCTTTGCTGCTTCTCTTCTGTTTCCTCCATCATGGGTAACCCTGGTCAAGGAGATTATGCCTGCGCTAATGCCTATATGAATTATTTTATGCAAGGCAGTAACCTAGGGCTAGGGGATGTTAATGGTGCTAATGGTGTAAAGGGTGGTG
>JABSQL010000281.1 GCA_013215865.1 Candidatus Margulisiibacteriota bacterium | reverse complement strand
TCCATACGAACAAATGAAAAACGCAATGCCCAACAGACAGGTCAGAAAGGCACGAGGATGTTGTCTTTATTTATCTGATGGGTCCGTTTTAATAGACGCTATATCTTCTTGGTGGTGTGTCATTCATGGCTATAACCACCCAGCCATGAATCAAGCGGCTATTTCTCAAATCAATCAGGTTGCGCATGTGATGTTGGGTGGGTTGGAAACCCAGGCTACGCGTCAATTAGCAGACAAGCTGGTGGACATTACACCAGAAGGTCTCAATCATGTGTTTTTTTCAGATAGCGGGTCTGTGGGAGTTGAGGTGGCTCTTAAAATGGCCATCCAATATTTCCAAAACAAGGGAAATCATCAGAAAAAAAGGTTTCTATTCTTAGAGAAAGCGTATCATGGAGATACCACCGGTGCGATGTCTGTTTGTGACCCCTATGATGGAATGCATGTTCGATTTAAGGATTTATTACCCCAACATATCATGGCAGATGCCCCCGCTATGGGATTCAAAGCCGACCACCACATTTTGAAGCGCCAGTTGTCAGATCTTGAGGCGTTATTTAAAAAGCATCACAGAGAATTGGCAGGTATTATTTTAGAGCCCATCCTGCAAGTTGCGGGTGGGTTTAATATATATTCTCCGGTTTATTTGAAGAGGGTGAAAGAGTTGGCAGAAGCATATCACGTATTATTAATTTGTGACGAAGTGGCCACAGGATTTGGGAGAACAGGCGCACTATTTGCAAGCAATTGGGCCTCTATCACACCTGATATTATGGTGCTGGGAAAGGGTTTAACCGGGGGCTATTTTGGATTGGCAGCCACGCTGTCTACATCAGAAATATTTTGTTCATTTTATTCAGATGACCCGTCAAAATGTTTCATGCATGGTCCCACTTTTACGGGGCATGCCACAGCATGTGCATGTGCGCTTAAGAGTATAGAGCTTTTTGAGAAAGGGAAGTACTTATCTAAGATTAAAGAGATTGAGTCCGTATTAAAATCTGAACTTCTGCAAATAGAGTCTGACAATATTCAAGATATTCGGGTCTTAGGCGCGGGTGGTGTTATAGAAGCGAAAAAAGCACACATGCTAGAGGGGTTGCAATCTTATGCCATAGAAAGAGGTGTTTGGCTAAGACCCTTTGGGAAGTATGTGTATACCATGCCACCTTATGTCATTTCAAATAAAGAACTCATACAAATTATACGCGTGATGAAGGGGTGGTTTTTAGACTCCAAACGAACTGCCACAAGAACAAAAGTTCTTGGCGTTGGGGTTTAAAATCGTAAACCCAGAACCGGTGAGGGCATCGATATAGTCAAGGGTGGAGCCAGCGACGTAAAAATAACCCAGTTTTTCTACGATGGCGGTGGCGCCATTATGGTGAAATATTTTGTCACCTGCTTTTTCTGAGGGTTCTATTTCAATCAGTTCCATGACATAAGAATGTCCCGAGCATCCGTCAGGTTTCACACCGATCTTTAGTCCAAATTTCTTGAATGGTTTCTTCTCTTTTTTTAAGAATTCTTTGATTTTAGTGGCTGCATAATCTGTGATTGCCAAACCTTTCACAGGTATTACCTGCTCTTTATTTTTCTCTGGAGGCACAAATACTTTTTGAACATCACCGCAATCAGACATATGTCTATTTTAACATTATTACATCATTTTGAACAAAGGGGTGATAATGCGAAACTCTGTCAACGCAAAGTAGAAATGTCCTAATCCCTGCAAAGTAGAAATGTCCTGTTTTAGCAAAGTAGAAAAAGAAGGAGACAGTAGCCCCAGAGGGGGGAGCTCCCCCCTCTGGGGCTTGCGCCCCCAGACAGAGTACGGAT
>JABSQL010000280.1 GCA_013215865.1 Candidatus Margulisiibacteriota bacterium | reverse complement strand
TTAGTACGCCGCGGCCGTGCTGGAACAAATGTCCGATTAAGTTTAGATAGTGATGATGCTGTATTGGAAAGTGCCCAAGGATATCGTGTGAGAGATGACACTTCTACTGTATGTGCTGACGAAAAATTGATATCTACCCCAAAAACAAAAAAGAAGGAGGAAAAAATGGAATATGAAACTATAAAAATTGATGAGAAAGATGTTGAGGTGTCAAAAAAGGATATACCTACAGTCACTCATTTTATTAATGACCAATTATCCAAGGTACTTGGTTTAGAGAAGAAGTTAAAAGATACAGAAGAGCTTAAATCTGATCTTGAGAATACGGAAACCCTTCTTGATAAGGCAAACGGGAAAATCAAAGGATATAAAGCAACGGTCTCTGAATTGGAAAAGAAACTGAACAAGTTCGATGACAGAGTAAAGGAAGCAGCCCTTGAAAGAGCAAACCTCAAAAAGATTGCAGACTCTATTCTAGATATCAAAATACTAGAAAAACTAGATTCTCTCAGCTCCATTGAAATTAAAAAGGAAATCATTTCAAAGAAAACAGATTTGAATCTAGATGAGGCAAGTAATGCGCATATCGATTCTTGCTTTGAAGTCATCTGTAATCTTAAGGAAAATCCAAAGGATACACTCGGATCAACGATTACCAATTCTCGCTTAGATGAAGCGGGTACCAACAAAACTGACGCACGAGAGAAAGCCATCGAAAGGCAAAGAAACGCATATAAGCAAAATAAAGGAACAGAAGGAGGAAATAAATAATGTCGCCAGCACAGTTTAGCTATCCAGAAGATCAAGAGCTTGGGATTCCGGGTCAATTAGCCGATAGTGGGCCCAAAAATGTCATCAGCCGTTTAGCAGAAGAAGATATTCCCTTTGGTCGTATTGTCGTATTGGGCAGTAACAAAGATAGACAAGCGAAGCTGCCCAATACTTCGGAAGATATTACACCTAAAAAAGTATTGGGAGCCACTCTTCACTCTCATGCCAGGGAAAGCTCTAAATCTGATTCATTCACTTCCTATAAAAAAGGAGAATCAGTGAGCATACTGAAAAATGGCCGTATCTTGATGGAGGCTGAAACAGCAATGACGCCTGAAAGCGATGTTTATGTTCGTTTTGCAGGCAAGAAAGAAGTCCAAACGATTCGTTGGGATTCAGATTTTGTTTCTGGAAATACCATTGAAGGACAAGTAAACAGAAAAGAGATCATGCCCACCCCATTTACGAATAGTCAAAACGATACTTTGACCCATATCTCGAATGCCATCATGGCTGCGAATATGAATATCGAAAGTGTTGTCATTACAGGTGATAGAGAAATTACAATGACATCAAGCATAGATGCCACTATCACTTTAAGTGATTTTATGATTACTGGTGGTAATTCTCAGGCGGTAGGAACTGTAGACTATAAAATCAAGAGGGTTCCTACATCAGATCAAGGCAAAATTAGAGTCGATTCCGATAACGGTACCGCAGCTAAACTATTACATTCATCCATACGAAAATCAGCGTCAGGCGCAGATAGTATCGCTGTACTTGAAGTGAATCTATGAAAATACAAGGAGGTAATTTGAGATGAAAAATAAAAATCATAATCAACCGTCAGTTTATGTGCCGTCTAATCGGCTTGATGATCAAGACACGATATTTTTTGAACGTGAACTGGAACATGTTAAAGAGCAAACCTATGATGTGAAATTTCCACGCTTAAAATTTGCAGAGGGTGATCTAATACCCATTTCTTTCGAGGCAGGTGAAGGGGCAAGAAGTATTACCTATGAAACCTACACCATGCTTGGCATTGCAAAGATTATCTCTGATTATGCTGATGATCTCCCAAGAGGAGATGTCAAAGGAAAAGAAACCACCGTTCAAGTCCGTGACCTGGGCTCTTCATTTGGTTGGAATATTCGTGAAATAAAAGCAGCACGAAGGACAGGAAAAGCACTAGAGGCAAGGAAATCTCAAGCTGCAAGGAGGGCTATTTTTCAACTCTTAGATAAAATCGCTGCATACGGTGACGAAGAGTCCGGTTTATTAGGTCTTTTAACACACCCCAATATTACCGAAGTTATACTTCCAGCAGATGGTAAGGACGCATCAACAACATTTAAAAGTAAAACGCCTGACCAAATCTTAAGGGATCTCAATGCCATTCCAACTGCCATTATAGATTCTACGAACGGCGTTGAATCACCCAACACCATGTTAATGCCACACGCTCAATTCGAACAGATCGCAAACACCCCCAGATCCATACATAGTGATGTTTCTATTAAAGAATGGTTTTTGAGAAACAATGAGCATATCAAAGAAATCATCCCTGTTGTAAAAATGAAGGGCGCTGATAACGGAGAAGATGTCATCATTTGCTACGAGAAAAACCCTCAAACGATGACATTGGAAATCCCAGATCCATTTGAAATCCTTCCTGGAGAACAGCGTGGTCTTGAAATGCTGTTTTCTGTTCTGATGTCTACAGGTGGGGTCGTTATTTATTATCCATTGTCTATCGCAAAAGCTATAGGCGCATAAGGAGGTCTATGAAATGTTTGTTAAATATCAAAAAGAAGGTATTTTGTCACTTCCCGTACCGGGAGGCGCAACGATTGTCTTAAAACCAGGGGTTAACCCTAATATAGATGAAAAGGATTGGAAAAGGATAGAAAAAAACCCTATTATCCAAAAGAAGATTGAAGCAGGTATCATTATTCCAATGCCCAGCAAGTTATCTTCTGTAAAGAAAGCTGAAGAAAAGAAGAAAGTTCAAGAAGATATTCAAAATGAAATAGAAAGAGGTGCTGCACAAGACCTTGCGGAATATCAAGCAAAGGAAGCCGTCAAAATTGTGAAAGCGACTTATGATGTTGAGGTTTTGAAAACATGGAAGTATGAAGAAAAAAGGGGTACTGTCCTTAAAACCATTGAAGAGCAGATTGAGAAAATACTTAATGAAGGGACGTCTAAAAAATAGGGATGGGAATTTCAAGACTGAATGTCATTTCCCGGCACCCTGAATTTTCTGATATTCCAAACGGTGTTTATTTCAATTCTGTAATAGCCTCAGCCATACGGCAAGTCAGCCCCAAACATTGGGGAAACCTCGTTCATGATGGCATTATTCTTCTAACCGGTCATTATCTGGCATTAGGTAGAAGAAAGGGACTAACAGGCTCCATAACAATGGAAAAAGTGGGAGACCTTCAAAGAAGCTATGAGGGAAGTGGTAATAGCACAAACTCTTTGTCTGCTACCTCTTATGGGGCTGAATACTTGAGGCTCGTTAAAACCATCCCTTCCAGACCTCTGGTATGTTGATATGTCTACCAAGGACACAGATCGGGGATATCTCAAATTACTTAAAGAGATTAACCTGTTGCGAAAAAAGCCTTCAATTAAAGTAGGATTAATCGGGCCTAATAAACACAAAAACACAAAAGCCGTAACAATGGTAAAAATGGGTACAGCACATGAATTCGGGAGTAAAAATCAAAACATCCCGCAACGAAGTTTTATGAGAACCACATTTGATCAACGAAAGCGTTCATGGTTTCTCAAGACAAAGAAACTAAAAAGCATGGTTCTCTCAGGCAAAACGACTGTATCAAGAAGCTTGGACACATTGGGAATCACCCTTGAAACAGATATCAAATCAAAAATTCAGAAAGAAGATCCAAAATGGCCGTCCCTATCCCCTCAAACAATCAAAAGGAAAAGGGGAAGCACCAAAAAACTCATTGATACAGGCCAACTTAAGAACTCTATTCGGTATATCAAGGTGATGAATAAATGAGCTTAATCGATGCTTTTCAAACCGACGAACTAATCATCACCCGATTCAGTTCTGGGACCATTATTAGGGGTCGATATCAAAAAGGTGATGAAACTACCTTTACCATTCAGGCGGTTGTTTTACCCGTAAATGGAAGAGAGCGGCTCCTGCTCCCTGAAACTATTCGAACAACGGAGATGGTTCGGATTTACACAACAGAAAACTTATTCACAACAAATGAAGCACATTCAAAACTGGCAGATATCATTCTGTGGAGAGGAAACAAATACCAGATCCAGAAAGTAGAATCTTGGACAAAAACAGATTTACCTCATTATGTGAGCCTCGCAGTCAAAATTGAAAAAGATGTTAATGAAAGAAAAATATCGTGACTGTAGAATTCAAACTCAATGAAATCCAGGATATTATTTTCTATTGGGTCAGTGCTTATTCGAAAATTAGCCCTACCCTCATTGAAAACGAGCGGCACATAATATGGGAAGAGCAAGACAGTCCACAGCCAGACTCGCCATATATTACACTCAAGATAATCTCTGGTCCGGATCGAGTCGGGAGTAGTGACGAATTTCTGTTTGATGAATCTTCTCACAGATTTAGCCTTGATGGGATTAGAAGCATTACGCTTAGTATTCAAGTGTATGGAACTCGCTCTCATGACATTCTCTCTCGGCTACAGGCATCTCTTGAATTTCCGGAGGTAGGTGACTATTTCCGATCAAAAATGATCAGTATGTATGATTACTCGGGTATATCTGATATCTCAGCTGAACTGGATACAGTATTTGAGAAGCGAACACATATGGATGTGTTCTTCTACATTCCTTTTGGGGGTGAATCTTGCGTGTCTGTTATTGAGGTAGTGGAGGTTTTTAGGGGGGATTGATGGGTTATCCCAGGGATTAAGTCGTGATATTTGCGATTGAAATAATCTAAGATAGCTCCTACCTAAACCCCCGCTTTCTCCTTCTTTAATGCCAAGAGCCGTGTATCGAGTTTCCCATAGAGTTGTTGAAATTGGGCTTCATAAAGCTGAGTTTTGAGGTGGTATTTACTCAGGATATTATGGAGTTTTTGGGAAGGAAATTATAAAACAGATAATTTAAATACTGTAGTACCCAAGGAAGAATGAAAGAAAGAGGTAAAAAGAAGAGTAGAAAAGTCTGGTGCATTATGACATAGGCATCTCCTCAAAGT
>JABSQL010000028.1 GCA_013215865.1 Candidatus Margulisiibacteriota bacterium | reverse complement strand
AACCACCCTTATTAAGTCTACTTCAAACGAAGTGGTATCGACAGCCAACCCCCTCACAGTTTTTGAATCGTCTTCTTTCAATAAAGACGAACTTCGTATTAAAAAATCAGAATATAGAGAGTCCTTTTTATCTTTTAAAAGAGGGCCTGAAATGTATACCTGGGAAGGAACCAGCAAAGCCATTAAGCGTGGCTACGATATATACTTAGTCGCATTTTATACACAGGAAAACCGATTTTATCTCAAAACGTTTTCAGAATCTATTGCGTCGGGAAATAACACCCTCAAATTAGAACCCCATGACAGGCATGACACCTTCATTTCAAGCCTTTTTCTGATGGACCTTGTGGGTGAGGGTTATATAGATTCTCCAGACAAATTGGATGACTTAAACATGATCTACCCGTCAGGATTTTCTTTGGCACTTCCCTACACGCAACCTCAAAATATAGTTGAGACATTTGATGTGAAGAAGCCAGAATTTACATTTGATGGTTCATTTGAATCTCAACTATTGTCCTTATTTTACAAAGTTGAGACAAACCCTGATGAAGCGATAGAAGATGCTAAAAATATTCCAAAAAAGTGGATAAGTGATTCATCTCGGAATACCCTTTTGTCAATTCTAGAAATAAGAAAGAAACAAGATTAAATTATATTTTCTCTTTGATCGTGATTTTTTAAGAGGAACTGATGAAGGGAATGCCGGTCTTTATTTTCCAAAATCGTAATGAGATTTTCAAGATGTGACTGAACATTTTTGAGCCCTTTTAATAATGGCTCTTGATTGTGCAGACATACGTCTGTTCCCCATTCTACGGAAGAGGAAGCCACACGAGTGGTATCTTTGAACCCACTTCCAAATAAGTGCTGAATGTGGGCGTCTATCGGATACCCAAGGGTAGCTGAAACCATGAGTTGTGCCATTAGATAAGGTAAATGAGAGGATAATGCCACCCATTCATCATGCTCTTTTGCTGACATGGTCATCACTTTAAATGATAGAGAAGATAAAAAACCAGAAAGTTTTTCTGCCTGTGAGAAAGGGGTATCTATTATCACATAAAGCGCTTTTTCTAGTAATTGTGCCTGGGAATGATCAAACCCCTGTTTTTCACACCCTGCCATAGGATGTCCAGGTATGTAAGCGTGATTTGGATTGGGAAGCGTCATATCAGAAAAAGGTGCTTTAACACTACCAATATCCGTTATGATACATGGGCCAACCACACGTTTTGATACTGTATTTATAAAGTGTTGTATCTCTGAAATGGGGGTACAAATAAATACCAGATCTAGATCTGATGGGATATCTATTTCTGATGTGGTTCCCGACGTAATCACACTTTTTTTTGCATTTTTAATAACTGTTGGGCTTTGATCAAATCCAAATACGGGTATATCAGGATATTTTTCTCTAATGAGTTTAGCGAGTGACCCACCCATAACACCCAGCCCTATGACCCCAATATGTTGAAAAGGAGGGAGCGTCATAAAGAGCCAGCCGCATGATCAGGTCTGAGATTGGCAGCTTCATTGAGATAAACATGTGTCATGTCTATTTGTTTTTTAGCCGTATTTACATGTAGCAATACACGGATGCATTTATTTAGACTTAGCTTAACCGGTATTTCTCTTAAACAAAGTAGAGGCGTGGTGGTTAGCCCCAGATCCCGTGCTGCTTTTGCGGGGAATGCCGCATCTAAGTCCTGAGTAACAGAAAAAAAGATGGATGCAATATCATCGATCTGAAGATTGTTTTTTCTTATAATCGTCTCTAAAAGAACTTTGGTTTCCTGCAAGATATCTGACTCTTGATTATGATTTACGGTTGTTGCGCCTCTGATTCCTCGAATATACATGGCCAATATCATAGAACAAAAGGCAGCGAAAAATCAAATTATCCATTCAATTTGTTGACAATGGGAGGTATTGTGACCTATGTTGATTCAGCTATACAAATAGCTTATGTATATATACCGGGGAAAATGGTTTGGAAATAGCAGTGAAAGGAAAACCAACATGGCAACCATCTCAGACATCCACGCAAGACAAGTACTAGACTCAAGAGGAAACCCAACCGTAGAAGTGGATGTACTCACCAGCGGAGGCGCATTGGGCCGAAGTATTGTACCTTCTGGAGCATCAACAGGGTCCAGAGAAGCACTAGAGCTCCGTGATAAGGATCCCAAGATATACGGTGGCAAAAGTGTCTTAAAAGCCGTGGATAATGTGAATCAGCGTATTAAATCTAAATTACTTGGAATGGATATATCGGATCAGGCCGGTTTAGACAAGGCAATGATAGATTTGGATGGAACCCCGAATAAAAGCAATCTGGGTGCGAATGCCATACTCGGTGTATCAATGTCAGTTGCAAGATCAGCAGCTTTAGAAAAAGGCATCCCCCTTTATCAATATTTAGGTGATTCTGATAGCGCCCTACTGCCCATTCCTATGATGAACATCTTGAATGGCGGCCAGCACGCCGATAACAATGTAGATATTCAAGAGTTTATGATAATGCCGGTGGGTGCTAAAACATTTTCAGACGCCCTAGAAATGGGTGCGAGCGTCTTTCATTGTTTGAAAAAAATATTAAAAGACCAAGGTGCCCATACAAGTGTGGGTGATGAAGGTGGTTTCGCACCAAATTTAAAAAGCAACCAAGAAGCTTTAGCCCTTATCGTGAAAGCCATTCAGACAGTAGGTCTAGACCCTGGAAAAGATATGTTACTTGCTCTAGATGTTGCGGCCTCAGAACTTTATCGCGATGGCCGCTATGAGTTATCCGGTGAGGGACTGTCTAAATCCTCTGAAGAAATGATTCAATATTATGAAAACCTTATGGAAAACTACCCCATTATCTCTATTGAAGATGGATTGGATGAATCAGATTGGGATGGATGGTCTCTTTTGACTCAGAAATTGGGAAGCAAAATCCAATTGGTAGGTGATGATTTGTTTGTTACCAACCCAGACATATTGAAAGAAGGTATTGATAAAAACATTGCCAATTCTATTTTAATCAAAGTAAATCAAATTGGAACGGTAACAGAGACACTTGCTGCGATCAACATGGCAAAAAAAGCAGGGTACACGACCGTTATTTCCCATAGATCGGGAGAAAGTGAAGATACATTCATTGCTGATTTAGCTGTTGCCGTAAATTCGGGCCAGATTAAGGCAGGTTCGTTATGTAGATCAGATCGATTAGGGAAATATAATCAATTATTAAGAATTGAGGAAGCATTAGGTCAAAAAAGTCGATTTTCTGGAAATATAGGCTTCAACTAACGGAAAATGACTTTTTTTTCGAAGCGGTTTGTATGTGTCTTTATAGGGGCTATTTTAATCGTTTATGTTTTTTGTATTGGAATTAAGAATATTTTTAGATATAATAGGTATCGTGTTGAGTATAATAGCCTAATGGATGAATATAGATTTGAAACATTGAAGCATGATGATTACAGGCAAAAGGTTGAGGAAATGAAAACCACCCCTTTTTGGGAGTTCCATGCAAGAAAAAGATTGAATTATGTTTATTCTGGTGAAGTTGTGTATAAGTTTATAGTGTCTATCGAATAATTGGAGTAACAATTTTTGTCAAATTCTGAAGATCAAGAAAAGAAAATCGAACCCGATAAAGAACCTGAAAAACCCGTTTCTTTAAATCCAGGGGATATTGTTGAGGGTGATGTGTCTAATATTACTTCTTTTGGTGCTTTTGTTAAGCTTCAAAATGGTGAAGAAGGTCTTGTACATATATCTGAAGTCGCTAATGAATATGTTACTGATATCACAAAGTATGTGAGTGTTGGTGACAGAGTAAAAGTGAAAATCATGGGGCGCAATAAGCAAGGAAAACTAGAGCTTTCAAAGAAGCGAACAGAAGACAAGCAAAAAAAAGACCCCCTTTTCATTCAATCTAGATCAAAAGATGAGGTGTTTGAAAATAAGTTGAATAGTTTTTTAAAACGATCTGAAGAAAAACAAATTGATATCCGAAGAAATCTGAAAGTTAAACAGGGTATCGCCAATAAAAAACGCAAAACATAGTACTATTATGCTCATAAAGCGTAAGTATAAGCTGAAACAGCTTATTTCTGATGGACTTCTATATCATACATATTTGGCTGAAGACCAAACTAAGAATTCGCAAGTGATGGTTCTTAAGCTAAAAAAAGAATACTTACCCCAACATCTGGTAAAAAATATTCTAAAAGAGGCCCATCGTCTACATGACCTTAAACATCCCCATATATTAACGTTAACGGATCACCATTTTGATGGAAAAAACCTGTTTTTGATCTACCATTTTGATCACACACTTCTTTCTTTAGAATCCTATGTTTCAAATAAAGAGTCTTTAGAAAATGTAGATATTATTACGATCACAACGCAACTGATGAATGTGCTTCAATTATTAGAGAGCAGCAACATTGTATCTGGGGCAATAAACCTCACCCAAATATTTTTAACCCGAGAAAAACATGTAAAGCTTGTTGGCATACACATTCCTTTGATGGTATTGACAGAAAATATAACCGCATTTGATGCAATTGAAGGATGTATTTTTTATTCCCCAGAATTTTTGCAGCATCACCAGTGTACTCACTTGGATCAATACAGCTTAGGCGTGCTCATGTATTTTTTACATACCTTATCATGGCCTTATCCGTACACTTCTTATATTAATCAACAGAAAAAATATCTTTTGAAAGATCCATGTCTTCCTCGAAAATATGATTCTAACATGTCACAAAGGCTAGAAAAAGTCATATTTCGTGCTATGGCCAAGGATCCTCATAAGCGATTTTCATCAATTTTGGAATTACATCAACAATACGTTGGTCAAACAGACATTGACGATGATTTAGTGGGCATCATTCAAAGTGATCATGTATCTAAATCTCTTAAAAAAGATCTCAGAAAACAAAAATTTCATGGCATTCTATCCGGTATTAAAGTGGGTACAGCCATCATTTTCATGGGTATAATATTATCTGCTACTTATCATTTCTATATGAGCTATATCACAGAAATTCCGTTAAAACAGGTACCAAATATATTGGGTATATCTGTAGAAGAAGCAAAAAACGAGTTGGACAAAATGGGCTTGAAAAGCATTGTAGCAGGTACTAGACCCACACCATATATGCCTGAAGGATATATTATGGAAGTTAAACCGCCTCCTGGGCGCGAGGTGAAACAGAATAGAGTCATACGCCTTTTTGTATCCAAAGGGTCTGCTGAAACATTGATTCCCAATCTTTTAGGGAGAAATCTATCACAATCTCAAATTATTTTAGATCAAAAAGAGCTTAAACTGGAGATAGAGTCCGCTATATATTCTCATAAATATCAAAGGGGGCAGGTTGTTTTACAGCATCCTACACCCAATGGGAAAATCGAAATTGGCGAAACGATATACCTCATTGTTAGTAAGGGCTTT
>JABSQL010000279.1 GCA_013215865.1 Candidatus Margulisiibacteriota bacterium | reverse complement strand
TTTGTCAGTTTTCTAATGAGTCTATCTTGGGTAATGGAATTCACTGTTTCAAATCCAGGGTTTGAAGGACACAGTCCCTAAGTTCATAGAAGCTATAGAACTGCATATCAACAATATGTTTTACGTTTAGAAGACTCAAAATATGTCGGGTTCCTTTATCTATTGAGGCAGATAGCACAATTATAGGAATTTGATTTCCTTCTTTCTGGATAGAGGAGATAAACTCAACACCGTTACAATGTGGCATATCTATATCTGAGATGATGAGATCAAAGTGCTCTTTCTCGATGCTGTGGATGCCGTCCATACCATCCAGAGCCGAAGAAAAAGTGATGTTTGGGTAAGATTCAAAGATCATTTTAATGGTATCGTGCATAAAACTGAGGTCATTCACAATCAGTACTTTCTTGTTCATTTGTTGTCTCCTTTTTAGTTTTTGAGTTTTAGGTTCACTAAAGAGTGTGCAAGAAATGTGCCAGTTGGTTTTTGAGCTTGGGAATATCCTAGGAGTTCTCTTTTTTCGTCATTATGACGAAATGTGACGAGGTTGGTTTTTTCGCCTAACAGAAAATTTCAATATAGAAAAGTGCAATTATTCTGAATTTTGTTCGATATATATATATAGAACTTGAATATTCCGTTTCTTTTATTGCACATCAAAAAACTTAATTATTAGATTAAATGGCAAAGAAAATATTTAAGGGAGAATAATAATGAGAACTCAGTATAAAATTTTGGCCTTAAAAATTAATTCCCTACAATTTAGTAGTTCCAGAACCACAAAAGAGGCAAAACCCAAACCTGTAACAGCTTTTCTATATGGAACACGAATGGGAAATAGGATCTGTTATAGCGATAATGATTTTTATATAGGTGATACTAATAATATTGAAGACAATCTTATTCCGCATGGAACAGGGAAGATGTCTTATACTAATGGAGATGTATATGATGGGGTTTGGAGAAATGGCCTACAACATGGAAGAGGGAAGTATGCTTGGCTTAATGGAGAAGTTTATGACGGAGAGTGGAGAGATGATAAAATGCATGGAAGAGGGGAGTATACTTGGCTTAATGGAGAAGTTTATGACGGAGAATGGAGAGATGATAAAAAGAATGGCCGAGGGACAATGTCTTATGCTGATGGAAATGTATATGATGGGGAATGGGAAGGGGTAAGGCATGGCAGAGGGAAGCATACTTGGACTGATGGGCGGGTATATGAAGGAAAGTGGGAAGATGGCCAAATGCATGGCGCAGGAAAAATAACATATCTTGATGGTAGTGAGTATAAAGCGAATTCTTATAGAGGTGATATAACACAAGTTACAATTTCAAATAGGGGAACAGGCCTTAATAAATTTATGGCCTCAGCTAATTTTAGACATGGTTTTTCTAGCTATGACGCTATTTCATTGAAATGGATGGATGAGAGCATGAGCCAGACTTCCAATGAAGGTTATAAAGACAATACTGTTTTTAAAGCAATTCGGAAAAGTGTAGAGTCTGTTTCATTTAGTACACAACTGGACGATCCTAAAAAGAGAAAACGTATAATAATGGATAGTGACAATGCGCCACGAATTATCGTCGGGGGAACGACAACTCATTCTATTTGTTTTGTACTTAAGGGAGAAAATATTTTCATTTGTAATGCAGGATTTGGAGGTTCACAACATGTCGATGAAGTGAAGCAAAATGAAGGAAAGGGAAGGCGAATCCAAACTGTCCTTCATTTGATAATCTCACAAAAAAATAAAGATGATATCCTGAAAATTATAAACGAAGCGAGAAAACTCGGGAATGAAGGCGTAGCATTTATTTATGATCGTATAAAAGCACTAGATGGTGTATCTGTGGCTCAAGACTCTAAATTCGAAATGGTAGGTGTTGGACAAAGAGGGGATCAGTGTGCTTTTAAATCCCCCCATATTGCTTTTAGTTTGGCTGGACTCATTGCGACAGAAAAAAAACTAAAAGGCCAAAAGGGAGGCACCCCCACCAAAGAAGCGATAAAAGAAGATTTTGAGAGTGGGATATATAAAATAATTAGTGCCACTCGTTTTCGGGAAGAAAATTGCAAAGAGTACATTGATAATAAATTGAAACAGAACCCGGATTATTCACCTTTCAACGACACAGATGTATTTGGGCGGGATTCAAGTAAAGAGAGTGAGGATTATAAAATTAAGGAGAAAAAGATTTTGTATCTGATGATTAAAATTTGGAATGATTTACGAACGGAAAAATCACCTATTGTAGATTCTATTAAGCCTTCAAGTTCTGGTAGCGTCGTATTCAGCGAACCAGCTATAAATTTGATTCTTGATGATTGCCAAGGTGAAGACGATAAATTGTTTGATAATATAATGATTCTATTGGATAAAGGAGATCTAGATCAAAAAGTATTTGCTTTCAAGATATATCTAGAACTATCAAAGAGAATGAATTGTCCGGCGGAAAAAATAAATAATCTTTCTTCAATAAAAGGCATTATCGAACTATTAACTAATGATGATGTTAATGTGAAGAAAAAAAGTTTAAAATTAGTTAAAGAGCTATCCGAAAACGAAAAGTTTCATGATACACTGCTAAAAAACGACCAACTATTTCAAATTCTAACTTTTATATTAAAATCAAAGGACGAATCTCAAAAATTTCATATCTTATTAATAATCCATAATTTAGCAAACAATTATAACAATCATGAATTGTTTAGCAAACAAACAGAATTGTTGAAATGTCTCATTGATGAAATGGTCTCCGAAGATGAATTTAATAAGTTGTATGCTGAATGGGCATTTGAAATTCTATTCTTTGAAAGCGAATCCTGTAAAGAAAGCTTTCGCAGTTTAACGAATCTACACTCAATTCTAGAAAATTTAGAAGGATGTGAAAGCGAGCCTAATCAGTATATGGCTCGTCGTGCCCTTGATCTGCTAAAAGAGTGAAACGATAGTTTATATTTGACGAAACCCCAAATATATCGTTTATTAAGTCTTAATGGGAGAGGAAAATATAAATAAACAGGTTCTAATAGTTGAAGATAATGCCATTTGCCGAGGCAATATCAGAAGAGCCATTCAAAAAACATATAGGGTGATAGATGTTGAAACCAAACACCAGTGCTTTCAATATCTCGAGAAAGACAAAATTGACCTCATTCTTTTAGATATTACCCTTCCCGATAATACAGGCCTTCATATTATTAGAGATATTTTAAAGCAATATCCTTGGATCCCCATTATTGTTATCACAGAAGATGAGGATCCTGATAACGCTGCTGAAATGATAAAGTTGGGTGCAAAAGACTATATTAGGAAAAGCAAATTCTTTAAAAATATTGATATCCTAAACTATAAAATGGAGCGCGTATTCGAGACGGAAAGATACAAAAGTATCTGTGAGGCCAGAGAACATGAGATCAACCACCTCAACCGAAAATCATATCTTCCAACAACAGAAGAATACAAGAATACATACCTCTATGCTGAGGTTGCCTTAAAGGGTCAGCTCTCACTTCTCATCA
>JABSQL010000278.1 GCA_013215865.1 Candidatus Margulisiibacteriota bacterium | reverse complement strand
TTTGCTTGAAAATTCATACTAATTCCTCCATATTTTTACTAGCTCATAAATACATATGCTTTTATATAGAATTGGGTATGTATATTATTGACTACTTGATTATCGATACACACAAAATATAATTTCATAAAATGTTACATATTGGCGTCCAGTCCCATTAATTTAGACGCGGCGAAGGACGCCCCATAAACGGCGGACCTAGGGCGAGGAGCAAGTCCCTGAATTCTGGCGGCAATTTCATAAGCGCCCACCACACTGGTTATCAATGCTTTTCCATCGCATGCGAGTGACTCGGCCATAGCTAGCGCAACCGGAATGATAAGACGTCCGGGATGAAAGGCCCCGCCGCGTACCGAGGCCACACGCATCCCATCGCTACATTCCATGGCTTGCGCCAAAGCTGCATGCGCATAGGCCGCCCAACAGGCTTCAACCTTCTGCCCACAGTTAATGACGGAAGCTTTTTTGGCCGAAGAAACGGAAGTGATGAATTCACTCAAGGGACTGAGATTTTCTCTTTTCAGTCCCATGTAGAACCAACTGATACCTTCAAGAATCGTTCTTTTCGCCTGATGGACGATGTTTGAGGGAAGTGAATTGATGGTCAGGTCTGAAACGAACCCAATTAACATCTGTTCTTGCTCTAAATTTGTGGGGGCGACGTCCATTATTGAAGATACCTTAATTACATGCCGCGTTTACAGCCTGCTGGAGCCAAACGCCTTTTCCTTTGTCGTATTCATGCTTTTTCCTTATTGCGTAATCTATAATAGCGCCGGCAACATTGATCCCGGTGACCTCTTCAATTCCTTCCTGACCGGTGAACCCCGGACAAGTGTTTATTTCCAATATGAGAGGGCCTCGTTTGGATCTTATGAAGTCCACTCCTGCGATATTGATTCCAATGGCTTTTACTGCCCTGAAAATGAGGTTTTCTTCTTCGGTTGAAATGACTTCGTTAAAAGAGCATGCTCCGAGGGCTACATTTGCTCTAAAATCCCCGTTTTGAGATTGCCTTTTCATATTGGCTACGATTTTATCTCCAACTACAAAACTTCGACAATCCTGACCCGAGGATTCCTGAACAAATTCTTGCACAATAATCCGGGCATCCAACTTTTTAAACGTATTAAGAATGTTCTTGGCTTCCCTAATATTTTCAGCAAGAAAAACACCTATACCCTCAGTACCTTCGATCAGTTTTATTATTAGTGGTGTACCACCGACGGTTTTGATAATGTTATCAAAATCCTCCTTGGAGTACCCAAACCCCGTAGTAGGAAGAGGTATATCTTTGCGCATTAAATATTGCAAGCATCTTAGCTTATCTCTGCCAAGTTCAATAGAATAGGCAATGTCTGTGCAATAGACGTCTATTGCCTGAAACTGCCTTAGGATAGCTAGACCATATTCGGTATAGGGGATATCGATTCTGGGAATAACAATGTCGAATTCATTATTGATACTTCTTCCATTATAGTAAAGCTTGGGTTCGTCAATACACACTCGCATACTGCACTTGAGTAGTTCTATTAAGTGAGGCTCCAGATTGCGTTTTTTCGCCTCTTCACAAAGCCTTCGATCAGCTTCTGGCTCGGCAGCGGTAGTTAAAATTCCAATTTTAAAGATTTGAATGGCTTTGTTGATTGGCTCGATAAAAGTAAAAATCCGAAGATAAATTTGATACAATTTCTCTAGACTAAACTACAGTGGAGAGAAAAAATGGCCTGCCTAAGCAAAACCCCAAAGAAAAAACATTTAAAAAGCTCAAAATATCGGATACGCAATTGGCCAGAATATAATAATGGCTTGAAAACAAGAGGGAGT
>JABSQL010000277.1 GCA_013215865.1 Candidatus Margulisiibacteriota bacterium | reverse complement strand
ATAGCAGCCGTTATTTGGGCCAATCATTCCCTTAGGGCATCTATCACGGCCATGCGGGAAACACTGGCGGTTATTCATCAAGAGAAAGGGCTTCATAACGTAGAAGATAAAGTGGCTTCTGTTCAAGAAATTTTTACATTGCAAGGAATGGAAGAGCTTAAAGAAGCAGAAGCAAAATATACAGGATCAAACAAAACAGTGAAAGGGATTATACTGGCCGCGGGACAGGGTAAGGAACTCGGAAATCTAACAGAAAAAATACCCAAAACTTTACTCCCCCTTCATCATAACACCATATTAGGGTCCATTGTTGAAGGCATGAATCAAGTCAATATTACAGATATCACAGTGGTACGCGGATTTCAGAAAGACATGATTACCGGAGACCAGTTTCGGACCGTTGATAACCCAGATTTTAACACCACCCAAGATTTGTATTCTTTGTATCTGGCAAAAGACAATCTCACAGATGCAGTCATGATTACGTATGGCGATAATGCCTTCAGAAAACATGTATTAAACTCTCTTTTGGAAAGTGATGGCGATATTAAAATTGTGGTGGACGCCGACCCGTCATCTACAAAATCACATGACAGAGTGATTTGCTCCCAACCCTATTCAAACGACTTTTTTAACCAAGATATCTTTGTGAATGACATTCATCATTCAGAATCAGATGCCCAGACACATGGTGTTTGGCCAGGTATCTTGATGGTGGAGAAAAACAAGATAGCCGTCTTGAAGGAAGCTCTTGATATTTTAAGCCAACAACCCGATTTTAAGAAACTATCTGTTGTAGATTTAATCCAATATCTGAGTCAGAAAGATAAAGTGCAGGTGGTCTATACCAAAGGAGGATGGGTGGGGGTTAACGATTTAGAAGATTTTAAAGAGGCCAGTCAGTTTTAAATGATACCCACCCAATCGTTTGGAGACGCACTAAACGCCCTTGGGTATGGCTTTTTTTCGGGGGTTCCTTGTTCCAGTTTGAAAAACCTCATTAATATGGCCTTAAATGACCGGGTGTATGTGTCAGCCGCAAATGAAGGGGATGCGGTAGCGGTATCAACGGGTGCTATTTTGGGGGGCCAAAAGGCCTGTGTATTGATGCAGAACTCAGGGCTAGGGAATGCTGTTTCGCCCTTAACTTCTTTAAATCACACCTTTAACCTTCCCATTTTGGGGTTTGTGAGTTTGAGGGGAGAGCCCGGTACGGTTGATGAACCCCAACATGCGCTCATGGGGGAAATCACTCAGAATATGCTTGGTTTGATGAACATTCAGTCCCAAATTCTTTCCCAGAACATTGAAACTGCAAAATCTCAGTTGAAAGAAGCGGATGAAATGATATCATCAGGCGCTTCTTTTTTCTTTATCGTCAAGAAAGGAACATTCGAGGAGGTACCACTTCGTTCAAAACCTGTATTAGACATTACAAACAAGGCGAAAAAAGTATCTAAGCGAGACTGTGATTCTCTTACTAGAAAAGAAGTCCTTACATCCCTCATAGAAAAGAGAACAGAAAACACTATTTTATTGGCTACAACCGGATATACCGGAAGAGAGCTCCATGATATTGAAGATCATGAACAACATTTATACATGGCAGGATCTATGGGTTGTGTGAGTTCTTTGGGCCTTGGCCTTGCTTTGACCCAAAAAGAGCGTGATGTGATGGTGATCGATGGGGATGGAGCTTGCCTCATGCGGATGGGGGCTATGGCAACCGTGGCCCACTATTCGCCCCCGAATCTGTGTCATATTCTCATCGATAATGGGGTTCATGATTCTACCGGGGGCCAGCAAACCGTATCCAACCATATTCATTTCGTAGATATTGCGGCTGCTTGTGGCTACCAAACAGCCGTGTTTGTTCATTCAATTGATGAATTAAAAGCAGCAATTACTGAGTGGCAAGCCCATAAAGGCCTAACGTTTATTCATATTAAAACGAAACCCGGACAAACGGGCAAACTGGGAAGGCCCATCATTCAACCTCCGGAAGTTGCAAAACGACTACAGAGGTACTTATCATGACATCTCCCATACGACATATACTGTTAAATCCTGGCCCTGCAACCACAACAGACACGGTTAAACAGGCCCAAATTGTGTCTGATATTTGTCCCAGAGAAGCCGCATTCGGCGATATTATGGCTGAAATTTCCCATGATTTAACCCAGTTTGTGGGGGATCCCGCTCAGAATACGGCGGTTTTATTTGGAGGGTCGGGAACAGCCGTCATAGAGGCCATGTTGAGTTCTGTTGTGGGGGAGGGGACCCTTCTGGTGATTAATAACGGGGCCTATGGTAAACGCATGGTCGACATCGCAAAACCCTATGGCATAACAGTGGTAGACTTTGTCAGTTCTTTTGTAGAACCCATTGACTATGCAACATTAGAGAAAGCGGTTCAAGAAAACCCTGGTATTTCCCATCTCGCAGTGGTCCATCATGAAACCACCACAGGCTTGCTTCATGATTTGACCCCACTTGGTCACTTTTGCAGCAAACATGACATCACATTAATGGTAGATGCCATGAGCTCCTACGGGGCGGTTCCCATAGGTATGAAGGCCATGAACATCTCTTATCTAGCGGCCAGTTCCAATAAAAATATACAGGGCATGGCGGGTGTAGGGTTTGTTGTCTGTGATAATCAGGCCATAGAAACATTAAAAGATCAGCCACCCCGTTCTTACTATCTAGATTTATACCAGCAATATAGAGGGTTCAAAACCCATCATCAAATGCGATTTACCCCTCCGGTTCAGGTACTGTACGCATTGAGACAGGCAATAGCAGAGCTAAAACAAGAGGGTGTTGCAACACGATACAAACGGTATCAGGCCTGCTGGGAGGTGTTGGTATCGGGGCTTGCAAACTTAAACCTTACCTATATCGTTGACAAAGCCCATCACAGCCGCCTCATCACGGCTATTCATGAGCCGAATATAGAGGGCTATGCATTTGAAGAGATGCATGATTATTTGTATGAAAGAGATATCACTATTTATCCCGGAAAACTAAAAGAAACGGCCACCTTTCGTATCGCCAATATTGGGGATTTATATCCCAAAGATATCACTTTATTTCTTAAACATTTAGAAGCATATCTCAAAACCCTTTAGGGTGGGCTTTGAACATGAGGGTGAGTTCTTTCGTGATGCGCTTAATGAAGTCATTTTTGTCGTAGGTTTGGCCTGTTTCCAGGAATAGGGAAGTGGCTGTTTTCTTTATCGATGTAGGAAATAGGGGTTGGTTGATGTTCAGCCCAATTCCGATCACCATATAAGAAGCTCTAAGCGCTTTGATGGGCCCTAATTCAGATAAAATACCACACACTTTTTTGGTGTTAATTAAAATATCATTGGGTTCTTTTATGGTGGCTTGAAGGCCGGTAATATGGTGGATTACAGCGCAAATGCCTTGGCAGATGGCATTGTTTTGTTGGGATATTTGGTTTGTATCGTGGTAGCATTCGGGGTGAAGATAAGAGTAGTAGAGGCCTTCTTTTTGATCGGAGTACCAGGAATGTCCGTATCTTCCCCGGCCCTTGGTTTGGGTTTCGGCAATGAGAACGGTGGGTGTAATGGGGTCCATTGACTTTGCCAACCGAACGGCTTCTTCATTGGTGGAGCCAATGGTTTTGTATCTGAGTAATTTGGTCATTTAAGGGGCTATTGTACTGTTTCTGAGCCTTCTTGTAGAGGTCTTGTTT
>JABSQL010000276.1 GCA_013215865.1 Candidatus Margulisiibacteriota bacterium | reverse complement strand
TCAGAAATGGAGTTAGATATCGCTAAAAAGGATGAGGTATATATCCAAAACCAAGTTCTTTCTCCAGAAGAAGTCGCTATATCAAGATTCGGAAGTGATACTTTTAGCCTGGATACCCGTATCCAAACAAGAAAGGAGCAACTACAAAATGAACATTGAAAGCAGTCAGATAAGAATACCCATTGAAAAGAAACGAAAAAGAAAACACTCCTACTTAAAAAAAGTGCGATTACAAGTATGATCCAATGGCAAAGTATGCAGGCTGGGTGGGTAATTTTAACTTTACAACGCCTGACTCAGATCGAACACATAAATGAAAAACAGACACAAAAGAGTGCCCCCACAACTGTTCCCCAGAAATGCACAACGTGCCTATACTTCAAAGCTCAATATGTTGGTTAATAAGATGAGAGACCTTACTAAAACAATGCTATACCCCCAACTCTCAAGTATCATAAACCAAGCAAAACTTCTTCGCCCTATTACAGATTCAATTCATCAGGATAACTTTTCAGATGCGATATCACATTCCATAGAACAAATAAAGTCAGAATTTGGGAATCAATTTAGAGAAGAAAACTTTCAAGAAATGGCCATTACCGTAGGGGTTACCGTTTCACAGTTCAATGTTGATTCCCTGTCATCACTTCTCGCAAAACCCGTTACCAACAATCATCCCAAGGAAGGTAAAGTGGATTCAGGGAACGCAAAACAACATACCATTGGCTTTACAAGTGATAGCATCCAAGAAGATGGAAAGTTTGTCAAAATCTTTCTGAACATTTTAGATGAAGATGCGATTCAAGATATTAAGCATGGCAAAAGAGAGCTGTCATGTGGGTATACCTGTAAGGTTACAGACGAAAATGGGGAGTCTAATGGAGAAAAATATGATTCCTTTCAAACCAATATCCATTACAACCATGTCGCATTAGTACACCGAGGCCGTGCTGGAACAAATGTCCGCTTAAGTCTAGATAGTGATGATGCTGTATTGGAAAGTGCCCAAGGATATCGTGTGAGAGATGACACTTCTACTGTATGTGCTGACGAAAAATTGATGAGAAAGATGTTGAGGTGTCCAAAAAGGATATACCTACAGTCACTCATTTTATTAATGGCCAATTATCCAAGGTACTTGGTTTAGAGAAGAAGTTAAAAGATACAGAGGAGCTTAAATCTGATCTTGAGAATACGGAAACCCTTCTTGATAAGGCAAACGGAAAAATCAAAGGATATAAAGCAACGGTCTCTGAATTGGAAAAGAAACTGAACAAGTTCGATGACAGAGTAAAGGAAGCGGCCCTTGAAAGAGCAAACCTCAAAAAGATTGCAGACTCTATTCTAGATATCAAATTACTAGAAAAAATAGATTCTCTCAGTTAGATTGATATTTCAAAAAGCGTACCGAATCTGCTCCAAATAGAATTCACCCCCGTACATGCGCACTACATGTATTTGGAAGTGAAAATGAAGGATGGTACATGACAGATAAAGAGGCTCTGGCATACCCCTTATATAAGGGTATAAAGATCAAAATCAAAAAATGGGGAAATATCAGGGAATTGGACTCATAAATCTACACTTGGCCTAATACCATCTTTTTAAAACCATTTTCACCTTTAACTTTTATAAACTTAGCGATAACTCTTTCAGTTTTGCTATCTGTAACAGTGAGGATGTAAGACGCCTCAGAGCTTGATTCTATATCTGTTTCTTCAAAATTCCCGATGTAAGGGTTATCAGGATCACCTATAACGGTTAACTTGCCTTCTCCCTGCATGCGATCATTATAAAATTGACCTTCATAAACGGTTCCATCCGTAAATGTCAAAGTACCATTTCCATGACTTACCCCTTCTCTAAATTCTCCATCGTATACATCTCCATTTGTGCATACATATTTCCCCCTGCCTTGAAATTTTCCATTTTCCCATTCCCCGTCATAAACGGCCCCATCTGCCCAGGTTTTAATACCACGACCATGTTGTTTGCCATCTTTAAATTCCCCCTCATAAACGTTCCCACTTGCATAAGTCATTTTACCTCTGTCATCTCTCAAGTCGTTCTTCCAATTGCCATTGTAATGGTCCCCATTCTTATAAGCACAATTACCGTGTCCATGATGCATACCATATTTTAATAAACCATCGTATCTTGTCATATATTGACTGCTGTAGCTGACAACACCTTCTTTAGGGGATCCATTTTCAAACCTACCTATAAATGTGATGCCATGAGTTGTTTTATAATTTCCAATCCCATAATATAAACCTTCATCGTTTACAAGCCCATACAAGGTGTCTAATTCATCTTTCCTAATAAAAAGCGTATGTATTTTTAAACTATTGGTGATACTCAACCTTAACTCTCCTACTATCTTTTTTTCCTTCTTATCTTGTGCTTCAAAAGAAAGTCTCTTAAAAGAAATGGTGATGATTTCATTAGAGTCAGCAGAACTCTTATCTCCATTGGATAGGGTAATATTTATGGATCTCTTTTCCTGACTTGCATCATCAACTATATTGGTTTCAACTGCGTTCCCAGATTCGATGTGCTTTAACAGCTTTAACATTATTTCACTATCAAATAAACTTTTCTGCATCTCTTTCAGAAAAGGTGCGGATCCAAATTTAAATATTTCTTCATAAGCCAATTCAAGTATATTTGTTATCTCGAACAGTTTTTTTCTTTTGGAATCATTTAGAAGGATGACATTTATACACTTGCATGCCATTTCTTTTAAACCAGGCGTTCTCAAGAATAGTGCATCAAAATAATTTGCAAATTCAGATATGAGATTAATTAAATCTACTGGAACATCTTTCATACATTGTTCCTTTGTCATCGTTTGGTAAAAATGAGAGTATGAACCTTTTGATTTAACACTTATAAGTTTATGCATAAATAACCTCCCAAAATAAACAATCTGAAGAAGATTATCATTAAAGATTATTGGAGGTCAAATCATTTTAGTTTATTTATCATTTTTAAACCTAAGCTGGGGGCATTACAGCATATGGATGTTTTCTTCTACATTCCCTTTGGAGGTGAATCTGGTATGTCTGTTATTGAGGAAGTGGAGGTTTTTAGGGGAAATTGATGGGTTATCCCATCGATGAAGTCGTGATATTTGCGATTGAAATAATCTAAGTTAGCTCCTACCTAAACCCCTGCTTTCTCCTTCTTTAATGCCAAGAGCCGTGTATCGAGTTTCCCATAGAGTTGTTGAAATTGGGCTTCATAAAGCAAATATATGAGGTGGTATTTACTCAGGATATTATGGAGTATTTTTTGGAAGGAAATTACAAAACAGAGAATTTAAATACTGTAGTACCCAAGGAAGAATGAAAGAAAGAGGTAAAAAGAAGAGTAGAAAAGTCTGGTGCATTATGACATAGGCATCTCCTCAAAGTAAAGGGAAGATTTAATTGAGGTGAGTGTTTCAGAAAGAGCAATTTCTTGGTTGATCTGCTCTTCAGAAAGGCCTGATTTTCTGAAAGAAATAATCTGGTTTCTTAGTTTAAGTCGGTTTGTTTTAAGCTCTTTGTCTTGCCCTGTATAGCGTTGA
>JABSQL010000275.1 GCA_013215865.1 Candidatus Margulisiibacteriota bacterium | reverse complement strand
TGACGATACACCCATTGGAAGTAATACAGCCAATATTGGCACCTTTACCAACCTTACCGTAACCGGTAATTTCACAGGTGTGGGTGCCATCTTCTCAGGTACTGTTACAGCGAACAAGTTTATGGGGGATGGCTCTATGCTCACAGGCATCATTGCTGACATGGCCGTCACTGCCAACATTGCTTCCACTGCTGATTTCGCTTTGATGGCTTCAACTTCGAATTTTGCGATTACTGCTTTGACTTCGACAACCGCTGATTATACGTTGCTTGCTTCAACAGCCGACAAAGCCATCATGTCTTTTACGTCAACAACTTCAGATATTTCTCTCATTGCGGTCACTGCAAACAGCCTTATTGGGTCGGTTACAACAGCAGACTTCTCCTATCTCGCTTCAACATCCAATGTAGCCATAACTACTAATTTTGCATTCCTTTCTATAACATCTAACATTACACTTTTTTCAATTACAGCGAATTATTCACTGCTTGCTTCAACAGCTGACTTTGCTTTCCTTGCCACAACGGCTGATTTTGCATTATTATCGACTACATCAGATATTGCCCTCACTTCAATTACAGCGAATTATTCACTGCTTGCTTCAACAGCTGACTTTGCTTTCCTTGCCACAACGGCTGATTTCGCATTTTTGTCGACTACAGCAGATATTTCATTGACATCAAACAGTACCTTGGCTCTACATGGGTATGAATTATCCGCCGATACCCCTACCCCCGACGATGTTCTCAAATGGGATGGTTCTGAATGGGTACCCACCAAAGACTTTAATGATATGAGAGCAGAAGTGTATGATAGTTTTGGAATGCAAACCATAAATGCGCCTTGGGAAACAATCATATTTGATACAGATGCAATCCTAGACTCTGGCTTTACACATTCTTCAGGCGAAATAACCTTTGTTGAAGGGGGGCCAGGTACCCGATTTGAAGTATTTGCTAAAATTTCTGTAGACGACGGTACAAATACAAGAACCACAGGAAAGTTTAGGCTTGTATATGATGGCACTGAAGTACCTGGAACACTAGGGTATACCTACAATAGAAACACAGCTAATGGAGAAGGTACTGTTGTCATATTTGCAACAATTGAAGCACCGGCAAACAATACCATCCTCAAAGTAGAAGGTCAGGTCATACAAGGGACTTCACTCGTTACTATTTCAAATGGATCCATTTTGACAGTAAAACGAGTGAGGTAACGATATATTTCTGCTACCATAACATACATGGACCACCAAGCAGAACTTGTGACCCTATTGAAACGTAAAGGAACCGGCCCCACCATGAGCAAAAGCCTTCATGGAGATGATTTTACGTTACTAGAAAACCTTCTGGCTTCTTCAAATGTGAACCTCACCACCAAAGCAACAATGATGACAGCCATACTTACCTTGGACCCTAACCCTGAAGAAGCAAATTGGATTCAAACCCTAAAAAATAATCCTGCGCAGTTTTTACCGAAAGAAATAGTGGGATTATGTGAGCCCATAGACGACCACCCTCTTCTCCAATACGTCAAAGCCGCCATAGACCACCAACACCTTAATGCCATTCAGATGGCAGAAGCCATGGATTGGGTGCTCGCTCCCGAAACACCTGAATGGCTCAAAGGATCATTTTTAGAAGCCCAACGCCTCAAAAGAGAGACCCAAGAAGAAAATGACGCATGTCTTCGATTATTTTATGAAAGAAGTCAGCATTTACACACAAAACTCCCTCTATTAATCGATTTATCAAACGGATATGATGGTATGAACAGACATCATAACCTCACTTTATTTACAGCGCCTTTATTGGCATCCATTGGATTTCCCGTTATTCTCCATGGAATTGATGAAGTAGCACCCAAAAAAGGAAGTAACCCCTATCAATTATTGGCTCTTGCCAATAAAAACCCCTTAAAATCACCCACTGATGTAGTTTTAGATCTTGAAAATCCTGATATTGGGTGGGGATATGTGGATCAGTCTCTTACATTTCCAGAGTTAGCGGCCCTCAAGCAACTCAGAACCCATATGGTAAAACGACCTATTTTAGCGACCGTTGAAAAACTGTTACAACCGATTCAAGCAAAAAAGAATTTATTGGTCACCGGATTTACACACTCAGCTTACAAAGAAATTTTAGCCGTTATGTTGGAGAAACAAGCATCCGCAGACCAATTTCTGATCATTCGGGGATTAGAAGGGTCTATTCAATTGTCTACAGAGAAAAGAGCGCCATGGATATTACACGATGGAGACACGTTATTTACGGACAATTTTGTATCTCCTTCAGATTATGAAATCGCCAAAATTCCCATGGTTCCTGATATGGAACTCCCTCTACAGGGTTCCTTAACAGAGGGCATCAATGCCCTACAACATCACCCGGGTGTCGGTATGACCTCTATTTTATATTTGGCCATAACTATTTTGGATAAGTTTGGATTAATGACACCTGAAGAAGCCAAAATGAAATTGATAGAAAGTCTTGTCCAAGGAATTGCCTTTTCCCATTGGCAAAAAGGAATGCTTAAAAAATAACCCTGGTATAGTAAAGGTGTATCCCTGTATAATAGGCCATGCCCAGTGAGAAGGTTACGTTTCAGAGTCATGAAGGCGCGTCATTGGTAGGGAATATTGAGTTGCCAGAAGGAACTCCCAAGGCGTATGGACTGTTTGCACACTGTTTCACATGCACTAAAAATATTAAAGCCACCATCAAAATAGCCAGAGCCCTTTGCAATCTCGGTATTGCGGTATTACGATTTGATTTTACAGGCCTTGGTGAAAGTGAAGGTGATTTCGCCGATACAAATTTTTCATCTAATGTAGAAGACTTGGTTGCCGCCTCAAAATTTCTGGAAACAACCTATCAGGCCCCGACTATTTTGATTGGACATTCATTAGGGGGAACGGCTGTGTTACATGCCTCTCAACACATTCCTTCTACCAAGGCGCTAGTAACCATAGCTGCCCCTTCGAATCCAGCACATATTACCAACATGATCAAAAGTAAGCAGGAAGATATCGAAAATAACGGTGAAGCAGATGTCTTATTGGCTGGTCGACCTTTCAAAATTAAGAAGCAATTTTTGGACGATTTATCCAGTGATAAAGTTCAGTCTAGTCTCAAAAAACTCAAGACCCCTATTCTGATTTTTCATTCACCCATCGATAATACGGTTGGCATTGAAAATGCAGCAGAACTGTTTCAGTTAGCACAACACCCTAAAAGTTTTATCTCTTTGGATAAGGCAGACCATTTATTAACGAACCCAGAAGATTCAGAGTACGTTGCCCAAATCATATCAACATGGGCACATAAGTATATATAAAATCTGATTTGAAAGGAGGCTTAAAGTAAATATAGACTGTATCAAAATCAATTTTTTCAGGAGGAATAAATGCAACATTTAACAACAACAGTAGCAAGAGTATTATTTGGATTTCCCATGGCAGTATTTGGCATATTTCATTTCATGCATGGGGCGAATATGGCGGGTTACGTACCGGCTTGGATACCAGGAAAGGTATTTTTTGTATATTTAACGGGGGCAGCCCTTATTGCGGCAGCCGTTGCCATTATTACAAAAAAGCAGGGTCGTCTTGCCTGTCTGTTACTCGGTGCGCTTTTGCTCATCTTTGTACTCACCATTCACTTACCTGCGCTCTGCAATCCTGAATTTATGCAGATGGCAATGCCACAGTTCCTAAAAGATACTGCCCTTGCAGGTGCTGCATTTGCATTTGCCGGTATTTTTGAAAAAGAAGAAACCTAACACCTTTATCATTTGCGAGCATGTTACAGTGAAACATTTTACTATCATGCTCGCATTATTGACTCAGTCACTCTCTTTTTGGAGTATATATGCTAAAATTTGAGGGTGAAAAAAACATTAGAGCATCGAAATATTCCGGAATTACTTGCACCAGCCGGAAATAGTGAAAAACTTAGGATTGCCCTTGCGTATGGGGCAGATGCTGTCTATTTAGCCGGCAAACAGTTTGGACTCAGAAAATCTGCAGAAAATTTCAGCAATATCGACATTGAAAAAGCCGTGAAATACGCCAATCTCAAAGGCAAGAAAGTGTATGTTGTATTAAATGGTTTTTTGCACGCTTCAGACATGGCGCAATTGCCACAATTTTTAGATGTGTTGGAATCTATTCAACCCCATGGCCTCATTATTTCTGACTTTGGTGTCATGTCCCTCGCAAAATCACGTACAACGATACCGTTACATGTATCCACACAAGCAAGTGTTACCAATGAATTTACAGCACAATACTGGAAAGAAGCCGGTGCTTCCAGAATCATCGTCGCAAGAGAACTTTCTATTCCTGAATGTGAGCACATCAAAAAACAATCCGGAATAGAAGTAGAAGTATTTATACATGGTGCGATGTGCGCAAGTTATTCTGGTAAATGTGTCATTTCCAATTATACAGCAGGAAGAGATTCCAACCGAGGAGGATGTATCCAAAGTTGCAGACATACTTTTGATGTAGTGGATACCGATACAGAAAATATCGATTATTCTACTCATATTATGAACGCAAAAGATTTAAATACCATCTCATTGATACCTAAGTTGATCGAAGCTGGCATTGATTCATTGAAGATTGAAGGGAGAATGAAATCAAATATGTATTTGGCCAATACCGTTACTCAGTATCGAAACGTTCTTGATAATCACGTGTCCCCACAAGAAGGAGACGCTGCACTACAACAAGTATCTAACCGTTCGTTTACACCTGCATTTTTTGAGAATACACAAAATAATCAAACCATTAATACCGATTTTAATGGCTATAATAAATCTGTGTCATTTATTGGAACGGTTAAAGCCATTAAAGATAAAAAAATCATGTTGGTCAATGTCAAATCAGATTTCAGTATCACTGACACCTTAGAGCTCCAATCCCCCAAAGGAAGAATCCAGAAATTTGTTCCCACTTCTATTCAGAATATGAACGAAGAATTCATTCACCATACCAAGGGCCATAAATTGGTTCAGATTCCGTTTGTAGATGCCGCCAGCACGTTATCTATTATACGTAAAAACCATGGTTAAACCTCTTTTATCTACTTTTTGCGCATGCACTGAATGGGCTGAAGCAGCGATTAAGGCAGGTGCTGATCATCTCATTTTAGAAGATTCAAAGTGCTCAATACGTTCTTATAGTCATGATTTTAACACCCCTGATTTTAAAAACGTTTCAAAAATGGCTGAAAAAGCACGTGCCATAAATCCTGAGATTCTGCTGTCATTCAATATTGACATATTGGCCCATCAATATCATATTGAAACGATTCAACAGCTCTTAATCACTCTTAAAGAATCTAATATCCAAACAATCCGTCTCCAAGACCCAGGGCTTGTTTTTCTTGTCCGAACCATTATTCCAGATGCGGTTTTTCACTTATCAACAGAAACTGGGAACTTAAACCGTCAGAGTATTCTGTTCCATACCGCCCAATTTCAAAGACAATGCCTATCAAATGAACTGCCCATTAAAGAGTTGAGAGACATATCATCTTCAATAAATACAGAGTTAGAAATTCAAGTTCATGGCCCGATATTAATTCAATATTCTAAACGACGATTTATGTCACATTACTTAAACAATAAAGATACACAATCGTCCGTTTGTATTCGTAAAAAAGCAGTGGATCATGAATTTAAAAACAGAACGTTTCAATTTTATGATAATCCCCATGGTCACTTCATGTTTTTACATGTTGATAGATGCTTGATACGTCATGTTCCAGAATTAGTTGAGTTGGATCTAACTTCTCTGCTAATCGATGCAAGAGGAGAATCTATCCAATATCTCACCCAGACACTGATGTCATATAGAAATGAGCGAAATGATTATATGAGCAATCCTGAATCCTATCAACTGAAAAATCAGGTATCACTAGATGAAATAAGTCCTCGCCCTCTAAAAGCAGGATTCTTTAAAATAAATAATACGGATAAAGATTGGCGAAACCTCCATCCAACACGATCTATCCCTCATGAAATAATAGGTACTGTTATCGATGTGGTTAAAAATAATTGGCTTACAATAGAACTAAACACTGATCTTAAAATCGGTGAAAACTATACCCTTCTTTCCCCAGAGAGGAAGCAAAGAAACGTCCAACTAGACTGTCTGTTAGATGCTTGGGGAAAACCCATACAAAAAGGCAAGGAACACCAACTCGTAAAAATAAAATGGGTAAAAGGGATTGTTCCCCAAAGTATTATCTTTTAGATTAATACCCTTTTCTTCTTTGATGTTTATAAATCGCCATTTCTATATTGCTGAATAAGGCTTTTCGTGTAAACGGCTTTACCACATAACCATATGGGTCTGCTTCACGTGCTCTGTTAACGGTTTCTATGTCAGCGAAAGCAGTTAAAAAAACAATGGGAATATCGTATCTCTCCCGTATCTCCTTAGCGACTGTAACGCCATCTAATTTTCCTTTCAGTTTAATGTCCATTAACACCAAATTGGGAGATACACTTTCGGCACGTTCTAAGGCTTGCTCACCAGAAGCCGCCATAGCAGCAACTGTATAC
>JABSQL010000274.1 GCA_013215865.1 Candidatus Margulisiibacteriota bacterium | reverse complement strand
CTCTGGGAGAAAAATACCGTTCCTTAGAACGGCTACCCTCTTCATCCGCCCGAACACCTACAATAACGCCTGTAAACGGTTCTTTATCTGTATCTTCGACATACTTTTTTGATTCATGATCTAAACGGAAACGGGGCCATTCCCCAGACAACGTATATTTGAGGGCATCCGTTTTTAGATTCTTACAACATTGGATGCGGCCAATAGCACCATCCGGAAAGGTGTTCTTATCTTCTAATGCCTGTTTGTTTTGACCATAAATCATATTCAATTTCCATTTAAGGGCCAATTCATCTCTGTAGGTGATCATTTCTGGTATTTTAAAGTGGGTATCAATATGAACCAATGGAATGGGGACATGACCCAAAAATGCCTTTCTGGCTAACCAAAGCAGAACGGTGCTGTCTTTTCCGATAGACCATAACATACACAGGTTCTTAAACTCTTTGTATGCTTCCCGCATAATATATACAGATTGTGATTCCAGTTGATCTAGATGTGACATTTATTCGCCCCCTATTAGCCCATCATCTTTGGGCGTGTCTTTTACCATTTTTCCATCCTCAAAATGAATCCCACATTCTTTTTGAGTTTCTTTTTCCCACCACCATCTACCGGCTCTTAAATCATCACCTCTATTGATGGCTCGGGTACATGGCACACAGCCTATACTGGGATACCCATTGTCATGTAAGGTGTTGTAAGGCACATCGTGGGTCTTGATGTATTCCCATATTTGATCCGTTGTCCATTCAATTAAGGGATTCAACTTGACGTTGTCATGGACAGAATCGTATTCAATAATCTCATGGTTAGATCTAGCCGGAGACTGTTCACGTCTAAGGCCTGTAATCCAGGCATCACATGTTTTCAAGGCCCTTGCCAATGGTTCTACTTTACGAATGGTACAGCATAATCGTCTATTATCATAACTCTCATACATGAGGTTGGGACCATGGGCATTAAGCATGTTTTCTACAGCTTTAGCTTCTGGAAAAAAGACCTCATAATTCATGTTATATTGAACCCGCGTCTCTGACATGACCTCATAGGTTTCCTGATGGAGCCTTCCTGTATCCAACACAAAAATGCGTGCCTTTGGATTAATCTTGAGTACCATATCCGTGAGAACTTGGTCTTCAACGCCAAGACTCGAAGCGAGCATAATGCGATCATCATATAACTTTAAAAAATGTGCGAGTAATACCTCTATGGGTTCATTTTTAAATTTTTTAATAAAATGCTGTATGTCTTCTTTCATGATGTATTCCTTAGATTTGATAATCAGATTTCTGTGATGTTTGCCCTAGTTTGAATCTTAGCCAAATACGCTCATGAAAATAATAGAGCCCCATTTTCGCGAAAAATTCAAAAAAACCAATCGTGATTGCAAAATTTATCTCATGGGTAACCATCCAAGCAATCAGCATAGTAGTCGCAGTGGCTGTTACCCGCCATGAAGCGGCTTTGGCAATACTTCGAATCGGCTTATCCATTTAGTTTTTCTCGATTAATACTTTCCAATAATTCTCATTCGTTTTTGTCTGATCAAGCACCTTATGGCCCTCTAGTTTGACGGAGTTGGGAACATTCTGGATGGGTTCACCATCGTCTAATAATATTTCCAACTGCTGTCCCTTTTCCATGGTTTCTAATACCAGTTTTGTTTTTACAAAATTCATGGGACACGCCACACCGCGATAGTCTTTTTTTAGAAGGGACTCTTTTGTATCACCCTTTTCTTTTTCAGACTTTTTCTTTTCAGCATTAAATCGAAGAGAATCATCCATACTGCTATATAACGCCACTATATCACGGCCCAATTGCACAATTTTCTCTTCATGTTTGGGGAGCTCTGACAACACTTTCAGTTTACCCAATGTCACCACATCTTGATACTCTTTTGAGACCAAATCAGTATCCACAAAATGCTTCCCAAAATATGAAAAAGCTTGCTCATCATTTCTGGCATCAAACCCTCTGGTGACCAATAACATACGCGAAGATGCATGAAGAATCGCGTAAAGTGCTTCTTGCTTTTTAGTCGGGTCAGTTATTTCTGGCAGCTCTTTAGTATTAGAACTAATACGTCTCTTATCTACATCAATCATGTCAAACATACCAGCAGAACATTCTGCAGCACCCATTTCATCTAATGAAAATACGCGTTTTGACCCAAAATCCTTATAAAAATCCGGATCAACCTCAAAAGTGGGGATATCGCGGTATTGGTCACATAACTTTTTTATTAACGCGTTTCCCTCTGCTTCCAGATAGGCGTGATAGGAGGGATACGTCTTGGCCTTTTTTTGTTGGATCCAATCTTTTAAAAAGTGATATGCAATGTCCGGTACATAGTGGGTGGGAACCTCATCAATTTTCTCAGCATATGCCGTTTGACCGGACTGACCTGTTTTGGCACCTGTCATGACATAGTAAGCCGGAAACATATGTCCATCTTTACGGCCGATTTTCCCATAAAACCCAAGATCTGCAATAAGACATAAGGGAACAAAGATTGAAAGAAGCCATAGGTACTTGCGGTAAAAATAAAACTTGATATTAAATAGCTTCACACTATTAAAATAACTTCCAAT
>JABSQL010000273.1 GCA_013215865.1 Candidatus Margulisiibacteriota bacterium | reverse complement strand
ATTAAAAATAAAACAATATTCCAACATTCATATAGTATATTTGATCTTCTAAAGTAATAGATGGGCTAATACCATTTAACCGTAACGGCTGTTCAGAATAACCCAATTCAATGTAATAATCCCGATATTCAGATCGAACAAAATGGTATGCAATATAATACCGACTTCCTTTAACCACTGAAAAGCTTTTTGTATCCTCAAAAATATACGGCTTAAAGAAACTGTACCCAATAGACCCAAACTGGGTCGGTGACACTTTGAATTGATACTGTACACCAATAGACTCAATCATTGTTAGCTGGAGATTATTGTCAGGCAGCAAAAAAGTCGACCCAAACGTCATACGAAATGAATCAGAGAAAAAGTAAAAGTCAGACATCAGATCCACTTGCTTCACAGGGGAATTACCAATACCAGATACCAAACCGGGCCCAATCTTTAATCCAAAATCGCGAGGTTTTGCCATTATTTGGCTACTTAAAAACAGTACCCCTAGAAATAATATCAATAAATGTTTAATTATTTTCATTTTGATGTTGCAAATAACCAATACGACCCAGCCACTAATGCATATATAAAGAAATTACGTGTATAATGCGCTACGATTTCGTCTGAAAACCCCTGGTTTTGATATGTTTTAGGCTCAATATATATATCTTTAACTTGATTTGGATTAAAAAAACCGCGGGTGGGTTTATTAATTGTTATTTTTTCCAAAGTGACATTTAAGCTCGGCAATGATTGAATCGGTTGGACCCCAATCGATTTGACTTTCCCTCTTCCCTGTATCACTTGCGCTTTCAATATGGAAGTCTCTACAGCAAAAACAGGCAAATAACATATGAGCACCCAACAACACACTAGGAGCAACGTTTTCATATCATGACCCATAGTAAAAACACAAGGCTCCAATAAATAAAGTAGGAATCCTTAAAATTCCGAAACTCATCACGCATGATCTTTGTGTCCACAATATAAGGCTCAAAATGAAGAACCTTTGTCCCCGGACTTCTCTCAAGCTCTTTGAGTAAACTGCTTTCATCCATCAGTGACATGCGAATGGGATTATCTTCCGTTGGGAGAGATTTCATTGTCCCTTCTACCAATATCTCTGCCCGATGCCGATCTTCTCCACTCTGAAGGATGTCATAGTTGGCAAAGTAGAGATGACTCCCCGCCAGCACTGTAAGGGTCATTTCCTTCGGAATCGTCACATCACCAATAATATACATATCCCCAGCCCACTCCTCGTTGGCCGTCAAAGCACCATACTTAATTTGATCTTTCGAGACTTCATTTGAATACGCAGGTAGATATAATGCTGACATCAGCACAAAAATATACACGTATTTCATTTGAGGAATATAAAATGCAAGGCAAACGCCAAGGACCACAAAACTTTATATTGATGCTTAAATCCCCTAAAAGAATCCGATAGCCTTTTAGTGTCAAACGCATTTGCATGAACATCTACAGATTGTAAGCCACTTTTACTCAACAAGTCTTGCACACTCCTATCTTGAATAGATACGAATCTTACTGTATCAAAATCCGGGTCAGTCTTCAATTTCCCATAGACCAATAACTCTGGTTTTAAAGAATCATAACCCAGATTATTGATGTCATTGTCATTGAATATCACCCAAGCATCTGGTCCTATAGTAAGGGTCACGTTTTCAGACACCACAACATCGCCCACCAATATCATCGGTGCATTCCATGTCACAGGAGAAGTAATCACCCCTTTTACCAACTGATATGGAACTTCTGCAATGAGACTATTAGAAATCACACACCCACTCACCACTATATATAGTATCCATTTCATCATCTTCATTTGTACAATAAATTGGCCAATAACATGGCATTCCACACTACCCAATACACTGGATATATATTCTTAAACTCTGAAAACTGGGCCACTTCTTCTTTAAATTCATAGTTTTTTGCTGTAATCACAATGGTGTTTGCTGAGGGCTCTAGAAACATATGCTGAGGTAACTCATTTTTAGACTCTGGTGGAAAAACGAGAACTCTTTCGTACTCTTTCCCTGATTCAAGATGAGATATTGCAGTCAACCCAGTGCCTTCTTTTTCTCCATACGTAATAGTAGAGAGTATCATAATAATAAGCGCCGTAGATATACTCCTGTTTATCTTGACCATTACTGTATGTAAAAATAACCGGCATGGGCCACTTGCCCCGCACCATACCAAAATCGAAAATACCACATTGCGGTCAAAATATTTGATATATTCACATCATAATAGGTGTCAGTGATAACAACTTGTGCATGTTCAGCACTCATCTGTGTAGGAGATACGGATTTTACTTCAGATTGGCCGGATATTTCGAATGGCGCCCTTATGACTGTTTCTGGATACACACCAGAATAGGTACCCATAGCTACTATCACGACCACACCCACGTCCATAATGATTCTTCTCATGGGCCATTTCATGGGACATTATTATAACAGACAATACTTGTTATACTATATGTCGACATGACCCAAAAACTGATCGACCAAATATTAAAAGCCACAGTGTATGATCTTGCCGTGGAGACACCTTTAGATAAAGCCCCCTTATTATCTCAGCGGCTTCAGAATTCTATCTTTTTAAAAAGAGAGGACTTACAGGAAGTTTTTTCCTTCAAACTAAGAGGCGCTTATAATAAAATGAGTCACCTGACCACTGCCCAGAAAAAAGCAGGTATCGTTGCATCCTCAGCAGGTAATCATGCACAGGGCGTCGCACTCGCAGCCCAAAAATTAGGCATTCATGCACACATCATCATGCCCAAAACTACCCCTACAATAAAGGTAAACGCTGTTAAGGCCAAGGGAGCTAAAATCACGTTAACCGGTGATACTTATGATGAGGCATATGCATTTGCTCAGGCCTTATCTAAAGAACAGAAAAAACCGTTCATACACCCCTATGATGATGAACATGTGATTGCAGGACAGGGAACCATTGGCGTAGAGCTTATTCGTCAACACTCAGAACCTATATTCGCCATTTTTATCCCCGTGGGTGGCGGAGGCCTTATTTCTGGGGTTGCCTCTTACATCAAGCACATTAATCCCAACATAAAGATTATTGGGGTCGAACCTGAAGATGCACCTTGTATGCATGATGCTCTAAAAGCAGGCAAAAGAATCACCCTTCCACATGTAGGCATTTTTGCAGACGGGGTTGCCGTTAAACAAGTAGGAAAACTCCCATTTCGCATCGCCCAAAAGGTGGTTGATGAAGTGGTACTCGTCAGCATTGATGAGATATGTGCAGCCGTAAAAGATATTTTTGAAGAT
>JABSQL010000272.1 GCA_013215865.1 Candidatus Margulisiibacteriota bacterium | reverse complement strand
CGTCATGAACCTGAAGACCTATAAGGTGACTCACATGATGTGGCTGTGTCTGGTATGATACGCTGTACTTCCCCTTGATACGAAACATCAGAGATGCAAGGGCTTCATTAATAAATTTCCAGCAAATGTGATTTAGTATCTCTATAGTCACGCCAGGCTTAACGTGGTGTTCAACCTGTGCCTGGGCATCTAACACAATTTGATATAACTTACTTTGGAGTGGGTTAAATTGGCCATTGATAGGGACTGTTCTGCTAATATCAGCATGCATCCCGTACCATCGAACACCAAAATCCAATAGTAACAAGTTTCCTTTTTTCAGGGAATCGTTGTTACGGGTATAATGCAAAATACTCGCATTAGCACCAGAAGCTGAAATGGTTGGAAAACTGAGTCCAAAAGGAGAAACAGAAGTTAATTCACCTTCAAGAAAAGAAGATACTTCCATTTCATTTTTCATTTCTTTCAGATTCTGACAAGCCTTTTTAAATGCAAGTGAGGCAAGTTTATTGGCTTTTTCAGAGTTCTTTTGATCAACACCATCTAATGTGGTTCGTTGAGGCCATAAAACCGAGGAAATATTCATAAGTGACATCGCAGGTTTTTCGTTTCTGATCCATCTTTTTAGTTTTTGTTTAAACTTGAAATTCGAATCTTTGATCACTTTCTTATGTTTAGATTGATGCCAAAATGTACCGAGTGATCGGTCCTGAGTAGACTTAAGACGTTCCTTGATACTCGATTCCAGTTCACTAATATCTCGAATATCCTGAATACCGGTTAACTGTTGAATTTCTTTATTACTTTGAATAGTGCCTGTGCCCAATTGTATGCCTTCCCAAAATTCTTTGTTTAGATCTTTTTGAGGTATAAATAGTATTTCTTTTGAATCTGAGCTGTGAGGATCTAAACATAAAGCAATTTGAGTTTGATTAATACCTGTTAAAAAAAGAAGTAGGGGTTCTTGGAAGATCGGACTTTTTAGCATTGCCCAAACATGAGGATGCCCTGGTGGGTCTGATATGCCATATACGACGATCAAATGTCCAATAGAATGTGCAAGAATTGACCGCCTCTTTTTGTATCGCGCTTTGGATTTAGGGCCTAAGCCATCATCTAAATAATTTAATGCATGTGGATGATTTACCATTCTGTTTATTATATCAAATTTGATTTTTAATGGAATAAACGTGATAATGTGATTCACGCTATGAAACAATATTTAGACCTTGTTAGATACATTTTAGAAAACGGTGAAGAAAAAAAAGACCGAACAAATACAGGTACCTTATCAATATTTGGGTATCAAATGAAGATTAATTTGCAGGAAGGGTTTCCCTTGCTTACCACCAAAAAGGTCATTTTTCATAGTGTTGTTCGTGAGCTGTTGTGGTTTGTGAAAGGTGCAACCAATATTAATAACGGTTTAAAACCTTCTAAAATATGGGATCCTTGGGCAGATGAGAAAGGGGAGTTAGGCCCTATTTATGGATATCAATGGCGAAAATGGGAAAAATTCAGCGATAAAGATGGATCCTTTCAAAAGGAACATATAGACCAACTAAAAAATGTGATTGAACAAATCAAAACAGATCCTTCTTCACGTAGGCTTATTGTAAATGCGTGGAATGTCTCAGACTTAGATAGAATGGCCCTTCCACCTTGCCATGCCTTCTTTCAGTTCTATGTGGTTAATAAGCGACTGGATATTCAGCTGTATCAACGTTCAGCCGATGTCGCAGTGGGTGTACCCTTTAATGTCGCTAGTTATGCCCTGTTGAACCTTTTAGTGGCCAATGAGTGTGGCTTGGAGCCTGGCTATTTTATTCACACTTTTGGGGATGCCCACCTTTATTCCAACCATTTGGAGGGCATTCAGGAGCAACTAAAAAGAGAGCCCTCTTCATTGCCGAGGATTGAGGTTGCCCGTAAACCTCTTTTTGAATTAACCTTTGAAGATATTGTGCTTAAAGACTATCACCATCAGGATTTTATAAAATTTCCAATTGCTGTATAAGTGATGAAAAACTTTGATATTGTAGTGGCTATAGACAGTCAAGGTGGGGTGGGATTTCAAGGGTCTATTCCGTGGAAGGTAAAGGGAGATATGGCATTCTTCAAAAGACTCACCACTCTATCGGAAGAAGGCAAAAAAAATGGGGTCATTATGGGAAGAAAAACCTGGGACTCATTGCCTGCCTCATACAAACCCTTGCCAGACAGGGTTAACTTGGTACTCACGCGATCTGCCACTCTTGATTTGCCTGAAGGTGTTTGTTCTTTTTCATCTTTAGATGATGGGGTCACGTTTTCAGAAAATCATACGATTGATCGGCTGTTTGTTATAGGGGGCTCTGAAATATATAGAGAAGCCATTCAGAGTCAATGGTGTAGATGTCTTTACGTGACTTACATTGAAGGTCAATACAACTGTGATACCTTCTTTCCTGAGATTCCAGATCGATTTCATCTGATGTCTGAATCCAAGAAAATATGCGAGTCAGACATCACTTACTCATTTAGAGTATATAATTCTGTCATTGATTAGTCTACTTTTAATAAGTGAATCACTTGCTTCCGTTTTGATCCAACAGATACCATAGAAATGGGTACTTTGGTGAGTTCTTCAATATATTTGATGTAATCTTTTGCTTGTGTTGGCAGTGCATCATAATCTGTTATTTGCGAAATATCAGATTTCCAGCCGGAAATATTTTCATAAATAGGTTTGCAATTTGAGAACACTTCTGGATCCAACGGAAAATCTTTTATGACATCACCATTTTCGTGTTGATAAGAGTTACATACGTAAATCGTATCAAGCTCATCTAGAACATCTAATTTTGTTAAACACGTTTCTGTAATACCATTGACTCTGACAGCGTATCTAATAACGACTAAATCTAGCCACCCGCACCTTCTTGGCCTTCCTGTAGTCGTGCCAAACTCAGCCCCTTTTTCACGCAAATATTCTCCAGAATCATCGGTTAATTCCGTGGGGAATGGTCCTTCACCGACCCGGGTTGCGTATGCTTTGGTAACACCAATCACCTGATCAATTTTGTGTGGTCCAATTCCTGCACCGATGCAAGATGCACCAGCGATAGGATTCGATGAAGTAACATAGGGATAGGTCCCATGGTCGACATCCAACATTGTTCCCTGTGCGCCTTCCATTAAGATCATTTTATTATCATCAATGGCATTATTAATAAAAAGAGAGCTATCTACCACATATGGTTTGAGCTGTTGCCCATATTGATAATATTTTTCTACAATATCTTTTTCGTTTAATGGGATATGAGATAATAGCTTTGTCCAATTCTGTAATTTAATGAGATTTGATATCCGTTCTTTTGAAAACAAATCCTGTACACGAATGCCTTTTCTGGCAATTTTGTCAGTATATGCTGGGCCTATTCCCCTACCTGTTGTTCCAATCTTTTTGGTTTTTCTGGTGAATTCTTGTTGACTATCTAAGTGTTTGTGGTGGGGTAAAATAATATGAGCAATACTAGAAATTTTAAATGATTTAGGGGAAACCGTGATTCCTTTTTGAGATAGGGTATCTATTTCTTGTAACAATATTTCTGGATCAATGACAACGCCATTACCAATAACACATATCACATCACTGTATAAAACACCTGATGGAATAAGGTGCAGTTTAAAGGTTTTATCTCCTACTTCCACAGTGTGACCTGCGTTATTACCGCCTTGATATCTGACAACCATTTCAACTTGAGCTGCGAGGATATCGGTTATCTTCCCTTTACCTTCGTCTCCCCATTGTGTTCCTACTAATATTTTTACAGGCATCTTGACCTCACTGTTTATTTTAAAGATTATTATACATGACAAAGAATCAATTATGTATACTAGGGAAAAAGCTAGCTTTACACGCAGATCACTCCCATTCACAATCGGGCGGGGTCAATTGTACCAATATAAGGGATTCATTTCAATTTATCAGGGCTATCATGCCATTTTCAGCCTTGGAGCTGACCTTTTGGGCCAGCTCCATTAATTTAACGCGTTAGGCCGTTTCCTTTGCTAGCTTCCTTGTATTTTCCTTTTCCTTGTCCTTTCCCGGTTCCTTTACTAGATCCTTTTCCGCTTCTTCGATTGAGGTGGCATCTTTTTTGCTCTCGCCTGGAAATGCTAATACCTGAAAATTGTCGGCATTAATTTCTGTATACTTCCTTTTTTCACTATTCTTTTCGTAGTTTCTGATATACAGCTTTCCTTCGACGAGGACTGGATCTCCTTTATGAAGATATTTGCTTGCCAACTCGCCTAAACGACCCCAACAGACTATGTTAATAAAGTCTGTGTCACGGCTGCCATCATCTTTACGATATGAACGATCTACAGCGATGACAAATGTTGTACGATGACTATCTGAAATTATCTTGATTTCTGGGTCACGTGTCAGGCGTCCCAATAGAGTTGTGCGGTTATAACTGAATCCCATCTTATTTCCTCCTTCCTATTAAAAATTTATCGAGCTCAACGGGGCATAGAATAGCAACGCACAACAAGTATGTCAATAGGTTCAAATACATACCAAAAGTTAACGTTAACTTTTGGGGTATTAGTATATAGCCAATAACTGGTGGGTGTTCCCCATGGCATGGACAAGGAGAGTTTTGTCATAGGCTCTTAATGCTGCTTTGGATATAGATGCAACTTTAACAGATTTTGAGATGGGTATGCTGCCAGACCAATTCCCAGTCATACTGTCCAATCCCAGTATACTTAAGTGAGGTCTATTATCAAATATATTTTGTTCCTGGATGATAGAAAACACGGTATTACCGGCAAGGATAGGGCCAGGCTCTAATATGGTTTGTGTATGTTCCAAATCGTATCGCCATTTTAAATCACCAGATTGGGTATTGAGTGCTGTGATAACAGATTGGTTTTGATTTTCAGTTGTACTATCCAAATCCATTGCTATAATCACATGCCCATTTAAAGCGGTCGGTTGGGAGGCAATGCGGAGGCTGCCTTGATTCCAAATAAAAGACCATTTCTTTTCACCTCTCTCCAAGTCTAACGCGACAACCTGATTTTGGGGCTTATTGGGGGAAGAAGGTCCTTTTAAGCAGAAAATAATGGATGAGCCATCAATTAAGGGCGTATAGAGAACTTCATGATTCAATTGTTTTTCCCAAATAGGGTTCCCAGAAATGGCATTAAATGCCTTAATTTCATTCTCTCGATTTATGAGGAGGATGGTATTTCCAGAAGAAATAGGTGAAAAATCACTATCACTTTGAACTTTTTGTGACCAAATAACACCCCCATTTTCAGGGTCCAAGAGTTCAAGTTGACGGTTACTTGCTAAAATTAGCCCGTATTTAGACATCACTGGATTAGAGTATTTTTGGCCATTTAAAGTTTTTTTGTATAGCACGTTCCCATTTTCAGATAATAATGCATAGAGGGTTGAGGGGTTTTCTTGTGTTACGTATAAAATACCCCGATTAAAAAGCAATTCTTTTCTAATTTTCCCTTGCATTTTATATTGCCACTTTTTTTTTCCTGTTTTCAAAGAAAGAGAATACAAGTTTTTTCCTGATGAAAAATATACAACTTCTCGAGAAACAATCAAAGAAGAGTGACGATAATTTTGGTCCAAATGATAATCCCACTTAACTTGAGAGGTTGTGAGATTAGGCGTGGCAAAAATACTATTTTGGTTGCTGGCGTTTTGTCCTGACATGTCCCAACCAGATGAGATATGTGCTCTTGATTTTGTCGGACTGGGTCGAGTCCCTTCTCCTACCCAAAAACTATCTATCATATGTTTAACGCTTTTTTGAATTTTGGACCAAAGTTCTTGTTTGGTTTCAATTGTGATGATATATCCTTTGTTATAACGGACATAATAATATTCCCCGACAATTTTTTGATCAAAAAGAAGATTATCATTCAGATATTTTTTAGCATAGATTGCAATATAGCTTTCGTCTACATTTGCTCTCTCATACTCATATTTTGACCCCACTCTTTCACCGAGATTGAGCCATCCATCATAAAGTGAAGACATCCTTCTAATTTGTAGTCCATTGGCAGTGGGTGGCTCTGAAAAGGTATGAACTGAAATATTGACACTTGATATGGTGTCTTCATTTATAAGGTTAAGGATACTTCTTGGTTCTGTTGAATCAATAACTTCCCAACGAGAAGGTATATCCATATGAATTTTGTGTTGTTCATCAATAAAAGATTTCCCGTACGACACTCCAGATATACAAAGCAAACATATTATTAGGCAAATCGGGTAAAGTCTTAACAAGTGACACCTCCTTTTCATGGTATATAAGAGTCTACGAAATAACCTGCTATTTTACAAATCCTCTTTTCCATGTTTATAATGACGTTCCCGTATATGCGGGGGCGTAGTTCAGTTGGTTAGAACGCCTGCCTGTCACGCAGGAGGTCGAGGGTTCGAGTCCCTTCGCTCCCGCCATTGCTTTTAAGTATAAATCCGCTACTCTGGCGGATTTTTTGTTTTTGGGTGAGTGGGGGTTTGCCACGTATTTGCCACAGGACAGAAGATCTAATTATTTATTCCTCAACTTCTGGAATAGCTTCATCAGCATTTTCTTCCTCTTTAGTAACCTTTACACCTATTTCTTTTAATCCTTTAGTCAATTTAATACACAAAACAATTTTAGATCTAACTCCAGCACTTTTTTTGTATTCCTCTACCAACCAATCATTTATGTAACTCTTACCTTCAAGAGTAGCTCCAAAATCTGAGTCGTTTGTAACAATAACCAGATGACTTTTTCTTTGTTTTGCAATATGCAGGATAATTTCCCAGTTAACCGCACCATAAAGTCTATATCCACTTTTTTATTTTCTTGGGTGATAAAATCTGCACAACTTATGTAGAAATCTCCTTTTTTAACAATGCAACTCCGGTGACAATCATTCTTTTAAACATATCTGTACCTCCTAAAATTTAATGATATTAACGTAACGGCTGGCTATCACATTTGATCGCAATAATATCAAAAGTTAGTGAGCACGGAAAACACGATGCTTTTCAAAATGCCCTGTCATGGTTGAACTCTCTTTATTCTTGTTGTTTTACAAGCATCTATATGAATGTCTGTTTTAATTTATCAATCCCAATTTGTTATGCATTTCTGTTATGCCTTTACTGATTTATTTGGCTTTGCGAAATGAGGTGTAAGGCCTAGTTTTTTGGCAATAATCTCAGTATGATTTCTTGCATTCTCTATTAACTTTTGAGTATCATATTTTGCTGCTTTTGATAACTTTTTTTGCACATCCCATTTTTCTTTTAAAAGAATATCTGTATACATATCTTTCCTCCTATTTAGACTCAGAAAACAACTCTAAAGGCGTAATGATTTCTGGTGACGGCAAGTTTAGCTTGGTATTTATTACTTTTATATGTTGTTTTTTGTTTGCATTGGCTAAATGATTACAATTCCAGGTCAATAAAAAGTCGATTTTGTAATATGAACATATTGCCAGATGAAGTGCATCGCCTTGATAATCTTTGGGCATTAAATGATTTTTAACGTAAACCTCAACTATGTCTGATATTAGGCTATTCGTCTCTAACAATTCAAAATCAAATGAAAACTTAAGAATCTCGTCCTTTTTAGGGTAATTCCCTGCATCTAATTCATCGATGATCCCTACAGATATATAAATATTAAATTTCTTAGATTCTTCAGCAAACCATTGTTTAGTAACCTTAGATTGAAAAGAAACAGCATCTCTTTCGTCAAAGTAATAACTAGGAATTGTTGTATCTAGATATACTGTTTTCTTCATTCATTTCTCCTGTTAATAAGATTATACCCCATTGATGTGTTTATGTAACACTCAGGCTAATCCTTCATGACCTTATTTTCGGTGTTTGCGTAAGTGCGCTGTTGGGTGGGGTTTAGTGAAGAAAGTTATATCTAAGCGTCTCTCAAAAACCCCTTCACCTTTTCAAAAACCAATGAGTGCGTTGAACCTATATTGGCTCGAAAATTGTCCATCCACCCCAGCCAGAAAAGACTTGGGTGGTTTTTATCCTCTTTTAAGCACAAATTTCAGTTCGAGTCCTTTTAGACTATATAACTGGAATCTTCTAAGCTATAATGACTACAATAAAAGGAGGAACCCTCAAATGAAAACTCTAAAATGCGACCTATGCGATCACCAGGCACAAGGCGAAACATTCGAGGATTGGATGAATGCCCTTAAACCCCATTACATGCAAGCCCACCCCGAAATAATGAACAACCCTAGCAAAACAAAAAAAGACATGGAAATTTGGATCTCTGAAAACAAAGAAAGGTTCGATGCCATCTAACCAAAAAATAGACTACGTAGAATTCCCCGCATCAAACTTTGGTGCTCAACAAGTATTCTATGAAAAAACATTCAAGTGGACTTTTACAGACTACGGACCAGACTATCTTGCATTCACCGACGGTAAAATAGACGGTGGATTTTATAAGTCGCCCTTGAAATCTACAACTGAAAGTGGCTCTGCTTTAGTTGTTTTATATACGGAAGCCCTAGAGCAGACAAAAGAAAAAGTTCTATCATGTGGTGCAAAACTAACAAAAGATATTTTTAGTTTTCCTGGTGGTAGACGATTCCAATTTTCAGATCCTCATGGCAATGAACTGGCCGTTTGGTCAGACAAAACCCTTTAATTCGGGTGGTTCTTGAGTAAGGTGCCAATAGGTTTTAATTGAGCAATTTCAGTTCTAACGTCGTCTACCAGTCCCCGCCATACTTTTTGAGTTCAGATCCGCCGCCCTGGCGGATTTTTTGTTTTTAGGGAAAATGAGTTTTACCGCGTATTTGCCACACACAGGAGAATAATAAATGGAATATATAAACAAAGTGATAAATCTTTTCGAAAAGCTTTGTTCTCATGTTAAAATATTTTGGATCAAAAAAAATCTTATTTATGAAAGTGGAATTTATTGGAGTAAAAAAAAGGGGGCGTACAGAAGACAATTTCCGAATTGAGGATCTCCTTTTTAGTTGCCTTATCTGCAAAAATAAGGGATTGCTATCATAATACACTATATTATTTTAGCAATCCCTAAATTAGCAGTCCCCTAAATTTCAATATTTGTATGTTCCCTAAAGAAGTTTGTAATTCTTTCATAGTGTATTTTTTGATCTTGTTCCATCATGTTGTAAAGTTTACGACCACCGTTGTATCGTGTTCCCCGCCTACATTCAGTACACAATATATCAGTAACATCATCGTTACTATCAAAAAAAATCCTATACCCATACCTACCTTCCTTAATCTTTAACTGAAGGGGTGTATCACTACATTCGATCGACAAATATTCAGGCGATCCTTTGCTTCCTTCCTCTGTGTTAGCAACTTTTTTTAATTCACTTGAGTGTTTACCAATTGATTCTATGAACTTCCAATATAACGGTTTGTATACTTTTCTCCATTCTAGTTGGAGTTTTATTTGGAGCGGTTTTAGGAGTTCGAGTTCTTTTACTAATGCATTTGCGTCTTCGTAGGTGATTTCTGCTTGTTGTTGTTGTTGGGGTTATGGTGGTGGTGGTGGTTGGGGTTGTTGTTGTTGTTGGTATTGTTGTTGGGGTTCCTGTGGTGCTAGTTGGGTTTGCATTTTAAATGCGCAAAAATCAAATATATCCAAAGCCATTCCTATGGAGGAATGCGAGACACCTATAAGAGTCCATATGTCAGGGATACTACTTTCTTCTATTACAAGGTTTGTTCCTCTATCTATTTTAAATCGAATATGATTAACATTTGAAGTTGAAATCACTAAATATTTACGAGAATCCATATCCATATGTCGAACACAAATGTCGACTGGTGGTTTGTCCCCTGTCTTTTTAGTTCGACAAAGAAATGGCGTGCCCTCGGACAAAAGTCCAAGGGTATTAAAAGCATTCAAAAGTCTTGCTTTTGAATCTCTCTCAGCTGGTCCTACTGCTACTATCTTATAATTTAATGTTATATGCACTGTTAACACTCCTATCAAATGTGTTACTAAAATATATATCGAACAAATCCAGGAATAATTGCACTAAAACGTACCCAAACTTCTTGATGGATTATTTCCTCCCCACAATTCCCACCAAACCTCCAACAAAAACCACCCCAAAATACCGCCCATCAAAGCTCCGTTCATTATAGTCCGACATTAATAATACTTCATTCTCAGAGAGAACTTTTGACTTTCCAAGAGGAAGCGCCCGTCCCTTTTGATCAAATTTAAATGGCCTACTCTTAGGAAGCAACCTTCCATTTACATATACCCCCGTTTTCTAGCCAAACGAAATACCTCCGTATTTGGCGGTTCAAAAAGAACAAGCTCCCCCAAATCCCGTGAAGGATCAAATGGACGTTCAATCTTCCAAATCCCCATAGGAAACGAAGGTGTCCGATTCCACCGATATCCGCTTTTATAAATACCTATTATGTTCATCATAAAAATAGTTACCACAACCAAAATCATCAAATGAGCTCTACAACTGTTTTTTTGTTGCAATATATTTCAGATGATAAGAAACGAAATAATATTTTATCCAGTACAAACAAAATCGAATCTTATAATCAATTTTCACAGTGGTTTTCGTTTGGATCGCTTGGAATTATCACATCAAATTATTTTGATGAACAGGAAAAAGCTGTGAAGTATAACGACCTCGTTTCAAATGCAGTTATGTTACAAAATGTCGTGGATATGTCATCTGTTGTTCAAAACTTGAAGCAATATCAAGAGATTTGGAGATTATTCTATCGACACATCAAGAAAACCGCCTGATCTGGCCAAATTCACAAGTCTATCTCTGAATTAACTGCGAATTTGAGCGTGGTTTTTTCAAAGTTCAGAATAAATAGGACGAGAGCATCGTAAATAAAGGGTAATGACCGTCTTATGTGTGAGTAATGGCTAAAAAGTTCTTAAAAAGTATGTCCCTATTCCTGGCAAGACGATCACGCCATTCCTCAGGATCCGCATGCCCATCCCCAATCATGTGTATATCTGAATATTTTGAATTTATAACCGCATATCTTGAATGTGAATCTCCATGACTTTCCGCAAGTTTAGAATACTGTGCAAGATCATAATCCGATAATGGTGTACCGCTTTGTAAATACGTTAGGGATTTTGCGTCAATTGTATGAATTGAGCAAAATAATTCAAGCGCACGCGTTGTTCGCTCACATATCTCAGCCAAGGCTTTGGAAAAATGTTGTTTTGGCAGGGTTTCACCAGTTTGCCTTTCAGCTATACCCTTACCACTCTCATTGTCAAAGTTAATTCTTAATAAATTCATTTCTACTTTCCCCGTTTTAGGATTTACTTTAAGGACAGTTTCTGTATTAGTTACACATGAATGAGAATAAAGAAGAGCAGCAAGAGGATTTGCCGCAAATTCATGTGAAAAATCTTCATTACTTACCTTTAAATAATAACAACCCGTTACTAAACAGTGGTAAATAATGACTTCTCTAATTGCTGATGATTGATTTCGATCAGATACTTTTTTGCAGGAAAAAATAAGAGCAGTGTGGCTTTTTTCTATTTTTATTGTGTATTTCGAATCAACAGTACCACGAAGTAAATTTATATAATCAGATGTCATACTTCCCGTTTCAACAGAACAATTATTTCCAATCTTTTCAAAAGCATCTTGAAGCAAGAAACTATTCACTTGTGAAGGGGATAAATTATTATTCATGAACATTTTAAACGCAGCTGTAATTTTTTCGACTTTAGCTAAACCCCTATAAACATCATTCACATAACTAAAAACAAAATCACGTCTTCTATCTGTTGCCTTATCATCAAAAGTGCCATTCTTATATAATGTTAGATAACAATTTTTAGCGGATTTATCTTTATAGGTTTCATTACCATTAATTTCGTGGTGTATTTGAATACAAGTATTTTCATAGTCTTGGGAGATGACATTTACTGTTACCGGATTTCCGTATCCATCTCTATAGAGCATCTTTGTAGTTTTCAACCGGGAATGCTCATTAAATATGATTTGGAACAACTCTTGTCTCCAATAATGAGCAGTTCCAGAGTCAACAGCGACATGATATAGATGGAGACCCGAAATCCTACTCATGCACAAGGCAGGATGGCTAGAAAGACGACCTTGCTTCTCCATTAATTGTACATTGGTTGTTGAATTATATTTAAGCTTGCCAGAATAAGAAGAAGAATTAAAATAAGATGGCCTTGGTTTAGGAACTCCAGTGTTTTCAACATCATTCGTTTTTGCTTCTGAAAGTTGGTTACTCTTTTGACTGCTTTGAGACAAAAAGACACCATGTAGATTCTGCACTGCAGTAGACATCCCCAAATCATCAGGAGCACTTTCATAAAATTCTGATAATTTCTTTCCAAGAGCAAATGGCGCTCCAGAGGAAGATTTAAAGTTTTCAATATAAACATGTCTTTTCATGTGATTAATAAACTTACGTACTCCTTCTTGAGTATACTTTAAATTCAAAGTAGTTAAAAATAAAGTGTGTAATTCATCAATCTTGAATTTAAAAAAAACCTGCGCATATTTTCCGTTCGTGTATATGTTTTGCATCATACTTTTACCACATGCAATCTCTCCTCTCACATATTGATACAAACGGTCTGGATTCTGTGCTGATTCTGGATACATCGCTGGCGGTGCAACCTCTTTTAATAAAAATGATGGATTTAGCACAATGCGAATGTCTTCATTGGTGATTTGTACTTTTGCTATTCTCATTTCATTCCGATTAAACAGAGATAAAAAATATTCAACACATTCTTCTGAACTTTTCGAAATCTTTTGCGAATGTGTTACATCATTAACACCACTGAATTTTAATTGAGTTGGATTATATTTAGAGACTCCCTCTGGAATGAAATGGAGTTCCGTTCCATCACCATCAAAAAAATCACTAGCTACCGGCATGAGCTTAGTAAAGAAATCAACCTGATAACCGAATACCCCTGAAACTGTCGGTTTATCATAAGTGACAACTAATGTCTTACTTTTCTCTCCCTTGATTACATTGCTTGTAACTTCTTGAGACGGTGCCTTAGCTTTTAATGTTTTAAGTTTAGCAGTTACCTCAGAATTCAATGTAATTAGTCTAGAAGACACTTCATCTTGAGATAGCTCACCACTGTACAACCCATGGAGAGGTAACGATTCGGCAGAGCCTCCGATCGAAAAGTCATTGTCGTAGTTGTGATCAGTTACCCATATATTACTATACATATTTTCTTTGGGCAGCATACTGGTATTAACTGTAAAACCAGGATTTCTTTTCATAGAGCTGGAAAAGCCAAACATGAAACTGTCTGTTCTCAGTTCATTGGAGCCTGATAGTTTGAGAAATTCAGCGACTTTATTAAAAGTATCTTCAGCATAGCTTTTAGTTACAATTGGGTCAACAGCAGTCTTTAGAGGTAAGTGTTGGGGGTGTTGTTGTTGGTATTGTTGTTGTTGGGGGTGTTGGTATTGTTGGTGGTGGTGAGGTTCCTGTGGTGCTAGTTGGGGTTGGGCATTTGGTAGAGGGTATAATATCTCTAATATATCATTAAGTTCTCTAATCATACTAACTGCGCAAGGTTTAAAATCACTGCTGTTTTGATCTGCGTGTGTCACTTCGCTAATAACCCCGTTTTGCATGGTGATTTTAAATCTCCCGGTTGAGGGCAATTCTTTTTTTACGATAATCTTTCCATTTTTCATTGGTGAAGTGTCAAGTCTATAGCTTACAGAAACGTCTACTCTTGTCTCCTTCAGATTAACCTGTTTAGAAAGATAGTTACTTTCTCCTTTTTTCTTTAAATGTTGACTTATCTGAAATAAAAGGAAGTGTTTTTTATCATATTGTAATGGTTGTTCTGTTGCAACCGCTACTATCTTATAATTTAATGTTATATGCACTGTTATCACTCCTATCAAATGTGCTACTAAAATATATATCGAACAAATCCAGGAATTGTTGCACTAAAACGTACCCAAACTTCTTGATGGATTATTTTCTTTCCATAATCCCCAACCAACCCCCAACAAATACCGCCCCAAAATACCGCCTACCGATCCATCCCACGATCCTGATCTCTTTTTAACTCACGATCCTTATCTATCTCTTTAAATTTACATATACCCTTACTTTCCTCTTTGATCGCATATTCTTTCCCCACTTCAGGAACCCCATCTCTAAACAGATGAATATTGGTAGATCTACGGTTTATAAGGTGCTCAATGATTGCTCTGAATGAGTTGAATTTTTTTGCATAAAATCTATTCTTTTGCTCAGACCGCAAATTCCCACACAGTTGGGCCTGCTACCCCTCTTATCGTCATTTTCTGTCCATTTGCTATTGGAACCCCACTATGGAATTAGTCGTGAAACACTGTATCAATACCTGAAGAAGTAGCCTTGGACGCATTCATTTTATTGCCTCCCACAGGATATGTTTGATCTTTTTACTAAGAGCTAAGTGATTCTACACCCTTTAGAATCTCAAATAACTCTGTATTGATGTAAAAATTGGAGCGACCTACTTTTTCTTTTTTTAGGATTCCATCTTGGACTAAGGTTTCAAGGTATTTGGTTGCTGTTATTCTTGTAATATTAAGCTCTTCTACAAGAAACTCAATTTTGGTATATGGGTGAGATAAAAGATTGTTTATTAGGTCTTGGCTATAGAATTTATGGCTTTTTCTGATATGGTGCTTTGTCTTGTTGAATAGTTTCTTGATTTTTTGAATTGTTTGAATCGTTTCTATGGCAGTTTGTTCTATACCATTGAGCATGTAGGCAATCCATGTTTCCCAATCATTATGCTCTCTAACATTTTGCAAGTTTTTGTAATATTGATCTTTGGTTTGAATAATGTATCGGCTCATGTAGAGAATGGGGATATTGAGTAATCCCTTTTGAACAAGATATAGCATATTAATAATCCGTCCTGTTCTCCCATTTCCATCATAAAATGGATGAACGCTTTCAAATTGAAAATGGATAACAGCCATTTTGATGAGGGGATCTACGCTATCTTCTTCAGCATTAATGTACCGTTCTAAGTTTGTCATGTATTGGGCAACTATTTTAGCGTCTTGAGGTGGTGTATATATTGTTGCACCTGTTTGATCATTTATTAGCTTTGTTCCTGGCAATTTTCTAAAGCCCGCAGTATTTCCTTCAAGTATAGATTGAATAGCTATAATATGTCGGTTTGTAAGCAATTTGTCTTCGATTACCCGATCAAATCCTGATTTTAATGCTTTTGAATAATGCTCGACTTCTTTTGCTGCACTTGATTTATTGCTTTGTGAGATTGTTTGTTTGTAGAGTTCGTCATGGGTTGTGATAATATTTTCAATAGCAGAGCTATCTTTAGCTTCTTGAAGAGATAATGTGTTAATTAAAATATTTTGGTTTGGAAGGGTCTCTGCATATCCTTTGAGCTCAGCAAGATATCTATGGGCACCAGAAAGCGCTTTTAGTATCTTTATTGTTTCAAAATTAACTAGTGGTGGTAGTTGGTTTAATTGAAATTCTGTCATGTATAAAAACCTCTTATTTTTATACATATTACATAGATATGTATAGTAAATCAAATATATTATACATGTTAAGATGATGGGCTTGAGAAAAGCAAATATATTCCCAATCACGCCCTCTGATAGAGGGCTACTTTGAAATAAACCCTATCATGACTTATATCCTACAATAGTGATCCAAATTAAACCATGAAATAAAGACATAAGTGTCCAGAGAAAACGATCATTTATTTTGGACACAATGAGTAAATTATGGTTTATTCTTTGCTTGAATTTGGGGTGAATAGACTTGTTTGGTTTCAGTATAAACCCTGCTACATGTAACAGGGTTTATATTTGCTT
>JABSQL010000271.1 GCA_013215865.1 Candidatus Margulisiibacteriota bacterium | reverse complement strand
TATTGTACAACAAATCATACTGAAGACGTGCCATGTATGTATAGGCAAAACTCTTTTTTCCTGGAACGACTACAGATGGAGACAAACTATGAAAATAAGCCCATACATCAAACTTATATCTTTCTTTAAAAGAAATTTGAACACCTGACCCAATTTGATGAACCCAATATTCCTCACCAACACGATTAAATTTTTCTATTGATTCTAAAAATAGAAAGCGCTTAGGATGTAGTTGATATCGCATGAGAAATCTATTTTCAAAGAATGAGTTTTCCTGGTTAGAATAATCTAAGTATTCGTTTCCTAAACTTATACGGTTTTCAAAGTACCAAAGTGAATTCATCTGGGGAGATTCAAAAGCAACACTTCCCTTCATGAAATGACGATCTTGCCCTGAATTTGTGAAAGTATGAATATAATCTACTCTGGGTGTCCAAAACCATTGCCTGTCAAACCATTTGTATGGCCATAGCTTCGTAAAGTAAATGCCCGATCCCCAGTCTAACTCAGTCCTGGAACCTGTTTTATCAAGAAGGTAAGTGTACCACCTTAATCTGTCTACCCATGAAGTTTGTGATGTACCTGTTACTTCCAACTGAAGATTATAAATACGATAACCGGAAGGGTTTAATCCCATCGCGATTGCTTGAGATATCTCTGGTGTCGTAATTGTACTTTGGAATGTTTGTGCCATTAGCCGAATCCCATGTTTATTTGAAACAGGGTAACCATAATGTGACCATAGGAAATCATTATACTCTTTATGAAAAGAAAAATGTTTAGGTGATTGCCCTAAAACCTCTTCATAAGTTGATTTTGCAATTGATATATGATGTTGTTGTTTATAAAATCGTGCTAAATTCGTTCGATGATAAGGATCCCATGGCTGCAGCTGTATTGCTCTTATTAACCCTTCTTCTTGTTGCTTATAATACCCCTGATTTCCATATAGATATGCTTGCCTGATAACTAATTTTGCTGAATATACATATACTTTTTGTCCTTCTTCGTATATTTTTTTGGCATCATAATTATTCGAAAGGCCTTCATAAGCCTGCCCCAACCATATATATTCCTGTTCATATAACATGCGAGAAGTATTCTTTAGTATATGAATCACCTTTGAATAATATAATCGTGCTATTTTCTTCTTTCCTACTTGATGATAGAACTGTGCAGCAGAAAAAATAATATCGATAGTGTTTGGATAATTTTTTAAAAGATCATCAAAAATGACGGTTGCCTTATTATTTTGTCTATTTTGGTGGTACCATCTCGCTTTTTCCAAGGAAATCCACCAAGCGTTGGGAAATAAAATCACACCCTGTTGAAAACTATTCTCTGTATCATTTTTTATCTTTCTCTCTTTAGCAATTAACGCTAAATACAACCAATAATCTGACTTAATATCTTCTGTTAACATCACGTCTGATAGTAATTTATTCGCATTCTCATATTCTTGGTTCCCAAAATAGAGCTTTACCCTGTTAAATTTTTGAGATTCCGATAGTTCTCCAGAATTCCCAATTTCTTTCCAAATTTCAATTCCTTTATGTGGTTGATTCATTTTCAGATATAACATGGCAAGCTTCTCGTTAATGATTGAGTTTTTAGGATCCACTTTTAGCATATTGAGATATACTTGCTCAGCCGTTTCAAATAGATTCATTTCTTCAAGGAAATAAGCGATATCAAAATTAACCTTATTAGATGTTATGGTATCTTTGAGTATTGTTTGTATATATTCATTGCAAGATACAAACCTATTTTCAAGAAACAATGTTTTTACTTTTTTTAATATTTCACTTTGATTATTTCCGTCTATTTTTTCAGAATATGCATCATGACAAAATAAAGTCAGAAGTACAAAGATACATAGTTTAGACTTCAAATACATACAGCTTATATTTTTTTTGTAACTCTAAACAGGTTAAAAGAGCTTTGCCAGATATAAGCTGATTTAAATATTCAGGATTGAGAGAGTCCAAATTGGAATCAATTACCTCAGAATATTCATTATATACTACATAAGATTTTTCCAGTTTAACAAATAATTGGCGAAATGTTTCTTTTTGAAAAATTAATATCTCATCTAATTCTAAATGATCTGAATTAGTTCGTATAGAAAAAGTGATTGCTTCTCGTATACATTCTTTTGCATCATCATTTAGCTCCCATGGTTTGGGAATATATCTATGAATTTCACAAAGATTAATGGTGGAAATAATAGAAGAAAATTCCGCATATCCTGATAGAACAATACGCGTTACGTCAGGGAAACGTTGCTTTGTGATATCCAGAAACTCAAGTCCATTCATTTGAGGCATCATTAAATCAACAATAAGTACATTTATATTATTATTCTGGAGAATATCTAACCCTTCTTTTGCCGATGTGGCACTATAGCATGCATAGGGTTCTTTTCTAAAGCAACGAAGAATCGCATCCAGATTATCAACATCATCATCAACAAAAAGAATGGATGCAGATTTTAATATATCAATATTTGAATTCATTTTTTAATTCTCCCTTTAAAAGATAAAGTTATTAACGTCTTTAGATAATTAATTGAATCTTTGATTACATGTACATGAGACCCTTCTTGATCATAAAGCTTTACCGGTACTTGCAAAACACGAAATTTGAGTTGTTTCGCTAAATATAACAATTGTAAATCCGACGCTAATCCAAATAAATGATTCACATGGGGAAATATTAGTTCAACACTCAGAGCATTCATACATCGCAAACCCGTTTGACAATCTGCTATTTTTTCAGGCATAAAGGGTCTAATGAGCTGTCGCTTCACATAACTCATTATCCGTCTAATCATTTTGCGATCATTGCTTGCACCATCTTTCGAAGCCTGGACGATATCATAATATCCTTGCTGACATATATTAATGACACGAATAATGTCACTGATATCAAACGAGTTATCACCATCCACAAAAACATAATAATTTGCCCTTACTTCTTCAACACCTTTGATAAAAGTTCCCGCTTTTCTGGAGTTTTTCTCTAACGATAAAATATCCATAAATCGCTTCGAATGCACCCGATTTGAACTTCCCTTTTCTTTTAATATCATTGAAGTAACCAATTCTTTTGTTTTATCATGACTGCCATCATCAATGAAATGAATGGAGGAAAAATAATTTGCTTTTAGAAGATAATTCTTCAGTTTTTTAGCAAAATGGTACACATTTAGTATTCTAGATTCTTCATTATATATGGGGACAATAATGGCGACATGTGAGTGCATTGATGGATATTCAGGAGTCAATATAGAATTCACCATTCGGTTTATATCTTCGTATATGGATGGATATTTTTTAAATATTCTAACTTGTCCACTACCAGGAATACTCTGCAACAATTTATAATCACTTACTTTTTGATAGTCAACTAAAATAAGAATCGATATTGAATGATTCTGATTTCTTGCCGTTTTTATAAGTTCTATACATTCACTATGTGTATGTATATCTATGATAATTATTTTTGTATGGCTAAGGTTCAAATTAAAGGAATCTTCCAATGAACAAATATCATATTTATGAACCAGCGCCTGTATATTTTTTCGATACAAATCTGGCTGATCCACAACCATAGGAATCTCTTCCATTTGCTTTATACTATTGCTCATCTTTTGGACACCTTGATTGATAATCATCAATATATTTTGAAATAGACTCTTTCAATTCATTTATATCCCAGGGCTTACATGCATAGTGATCAATGAGCTTGTTTGATAAAGCATCTTTCATAATCGTTTCATCTGTATATCCAGACAAAATTACAAAAACACTTTTGGGACTACTTGGCTTTATTAATTTAAAAAACTCTATTCCTGATAAATCAGGCATACGATAATCTGAAATAATAACCTGGAAATCTTGCTTTTGGATTTCATGTCGCGCCATTTTAACAGAATTAACCGTCACAAGGCTATAAGGTTCATTCCTTAATATTCGTTTAAAACCTGCTAATATTTCACAGTCATCATCAAGATATAATACTTTATTCATGGCGTGTTATTATCCATTTTAGGTAAGGAAAAAATAAACTTGCACCCACCTACTTTGTTTGTTTTCACTTTGATAGTACCCCCATGATCTGAAATAATTTTTTTTGAAATCGCAAGCCCCAGACCCGTCCCTTTACCTTTTGGCTTGGTTGTGAAAAAGGCAGAAAATATCTTTTCCAAATCATCACCAGAAATGCCTTTACCTGTATCGGATACGGATACACGCACTTCCTTTTTTGTTTCAGACAACTCAATAGTTAATACGCCATTCTTACCAGAGTCACCCATAGCTTGTACCCCATTCAATATTAAATTCAGTAATACTTGGTTGATTTGGTTAGGATAGCATTTAACTTTAGATGTTTTCTTTAATTTTAATTCTACTCTAGCTTTATACTTGATTTCATTAGAAACGACGTTAAGTGTCTGTTTAATGCATTGCTTAATATCATAATATATAGGTGATTTGTAATCTTTTCTTGAAAATTCTAAAAGATTTTTGACAACCTCTTGAATTTGTTGACAGCCCTTTACTGTTTGCTGAATTAAAGTGGGGAGATCAGACATTATATACTGAATTTCGATGTCTCTTTTTTTAGAATCAATAACATTTTGTATCTTTTTAGATTTTGCTTTATTGCTGCTCTCGCATCTAGAATACAGGTTCAATAATTCTTCAAATCCTTTGAAATATCCTGATAATGTATGAATATTATAATATATATAAGAAATGGGGTTATTGATTTCATGTGCAATGCTAGCAGAAACGATTCCAATTGAAGCCATTTTTTCGAACTGGATCAATTGTGTTTGAACTTCTTTTAATTCTTTAAGAAGAATAGAATCTTTCTGGTTTTTTGCAAGCAATAAAATACTATCTTTATGTCCTGAACCTGATCTAATCATACACATGGTAATAAGAACGTATACATTTTTGTTTGCTTTAGTTTTGAAAATAGCTTTAATATTTGTCATGCTAGGAATTTTTCTGTCCGATTTTAAAAAATCTAGAATCGTTGCACAATTCGAAATAATGATATCCTTGACATTCATTGTTTCTAAATGAGTATTTGAATATCCAAGAGTCGTGGAACATAGCTTATTCGTAAATGTGATCCTCCCTTTGCTATCCAATACAAACAGCATATCAGAAAGTGAAGAAATGATATTCTTTTGGAAACTAAGAGAACCTTGTAAATGGTTGTTAAGGTCTGTTTTTTCCTCAATAATAGTTTGCAATTTGTTGATCAGGCGATAATTAGCCTGCGTTTGCACTTCTTTTTCATTTGATTCTTTTTTTAATTTTGGCATCCGTTTTGTCTTACTTGGATTTTCCCTTAAATATATCTATTACGTCTTGATAGTTAATGACTTCCGAATATAAAGGAAATATATTTTCAAAATAAAAATCTTGCTCAATATCAGATCTTGCTCCTGTACAATCTTTCAAAATAAAAATTTTATACCCTCGCTCATGCGCAGACCGCCCAGTAGAATCAATGCATATTGATGTTACCACTCCAGATAAGATAACATTCTGAATTTGATGCTTTTTTAGCACTGACTCAAGTTCTGTATTGCTAAAGGCATTGAGACCACGTTTACCTGGTACTTCTATAATTCGATCTTTGTATTTTGAAAATTCGGGTATGGCATTGGCTCCCTCTGTTCCATATTTGAATGCACCTACATCTTTTATCACTTTGAGGATTCCCACAGGATCCTTTAACTCCTCATAGGTTTCTTTGAAATAAATAGGTGTTGATATAATGAGTACATCTTCAGATTTTACATTTTCTATTAGATCTAACGTGTTATTTAAAATACGACTTGCATCTGTTTCAATCACAGAATGTAAACTCCCCTTTTTAGAAAAATAGTCATTTTGATATCCAATGAGAACGATCGCTGATTTTTTTTTATTCATTCTTTCCTCCTTGATTTAAGAATACCTTCTTTGGGAGTTCAATTTCAATCTTTGTTTTTCCATCACTTTGATTCATTCTGATTGTGACTTCCTTACTTATTTTTCTTGCACTTCCTTTAAATTTTGAAATGTTGGGCTTTTGTTTAATATTTATCTGCCTATTATCCTCTATGCTTATTAAAACATGAGAAGCATTATCTGATGTATAAATGTTAATCTGCCCAAATGTTGAGTCTTCCTTTTGACTATCCCATTGAAATGCATTTACGGCATCCTCAATGATATGAATGATCAAGTATTGAAATTCTTTTATAAAACGGGAAATATAAATATCATTAGGACATAAATTGAGCTCAACACTAGTTATATATTTCCACTTGTAATCACCAAGAATCAAAAGATTCTTCATGATATGAATAAGAGAAATAGGCTCTTTACCTTCTCTTGACCCGTAGTTCACAAAACCCTCTACGGCTTTACCTGCCTTTGCTATTCTAAGAAGGCCTTTATGAGACTGTTGAGTTACCTTATCAATTTCTTTTGATATATTTTCAATTTCCTTTTGCTCTTTATCGTAGTCATCACTTTTAAAATACGTATCACAATCAGTAGGTGATAGTAACTTTTTCAATCTTGACTCAGCTAACCGTGAGACAGTGACTAAATCTTGAAATGACTCTTTAATAAATACTATATTTGCCATAACATACGTAATTGGAGAGTTTATTTCATGAACAAGTCCAGGAATAAATATATCCGATGAATCAATAATTTCATTGGGATTGTCGGTTAATAAAGGTACGTTACTCATGAGATTTCTTTTCCCAATCTTTTTTGAAGCGTCTTCAAATCGATACATAATACATTCGCTGTTTTGGTTTTTGCTTTATTCATTTTTTTAAATATATATTGTGCATATTCTTTTACTAATACAGATTCAGGCATTTCTAAACTAAAAATGTGATCTTTTTCATTTCTACTGATGGGATCTATTGATTGCATGATATCCAATTCCTCTATTTTATTTGCTACCATTTGCAGTAATAATCGAGTAATTACATTTTGGAGCTCTCTCACATTTCCTGGCCAATCATATTTTTTCAGTACTTTCATAGCTAATTTTGTTATTGTTGTTGGAGGTAACGAAAATTCTTTAATATACTTTTCC
>JABSQL010000270.1 GCA_013215865.1 Candidatus Margulisiibacteriota bacterium | reverse complement strand
CCAATACTTCCCACCAAACTACCCCGATTTGCGAATATATAATCGCCTGCCAATGACACCCAATATCCGCCAGAAGCGCCCACATCTGCTATAGAGACCACAACCGGGACTTTTTTACGCATTTTGTAGGCCTTAATAGCCTCATAAAGCTCCTGAGAGGCCCCTACAGTGCCCCCGGGGCTATTTATTCGTAAAACAAGTGCTTTTACCCGCTTATTACGCTCAATTGTCTCTAATTGCTGGATAATAGAATCCACTCCATTCATGGATAAAAATTCTGATGGTGGGTTTGCAGCTATAGGTCCATAGACATACAGAACCGCAACACCATTTTTGGCAGGCATTCGTATACTCGAAGTAGGTTCAAAAGAGAAGCCGTTTTTCCAATTTTGAACAAGCCCCATACCGATCACCAAAAGCAACAGACTGACAAGACCCGCAATAATCCAATTTTCTCTTTTCATGGATGTAGTATACGTAATGGACTGTAAAGAAACAATATACCACAGGAAAAATGGTAAACTGTAAAGATGGGGTCTGTTATTATTGCGCTGGATTTAGGAACCACAGGAAATCGTGCCATAGCGTTTTCCAAGGATGGTCGCATTCAGGCGTCTTCTTACTATGAATTCCCTCAAATTTTCCCAGAACCTGCATGGGTAGAACACAACCCGATGGATATATGGGACACCACCCTTAAAGCTCTCAACGACGTTATCCACAAAGTGGGTATTCAAAACGTGACTGCAATCGGTATAGCCAATCAAAGAGAGACCACCATACTATGGAACAAAAAAACGGGAAAACCTGTCTACAATGCCATTGTATGGCAGGACCGAAGAACGGCGGATACCTGCATAACACTCCAAAACCACTCAGAACGGATTAAACAAAAAACAGGCCTTCATTTGGATGCCTATTTTTCAGCCACAAAAATCAAGTGGCTTCTGGATCATGTTGAGGATCTCTCCTCAGAAATTGATAAAGGAAACATTTTATTTGGAACCGTTGATACCTGGATTTTATGGAAATTAACCGGTGTCCATGCCACTGAACCCAGCAATGCGTCTCGAACGCTTCTATTCAATATTCATACGTTAGAATACGACCCCGACCTTCTGAAACTGTTTGATATTCCCCGATCTATTTTACCTGAGATCAAAGAAAGTTGTGGGGAATTTGGGATAACTGACCCAAAATATACCCAAAAAGAAATCCCTATTACCGGCATACTAGGAGATCAGCAGGCCGCGTTATTTGCCCAAGGTGGATGGGAAAAAGGGGTGATTAAAAATACTTATGGAACCGGCCTTTTTCTCATGGCCGCTACCCAAAATCAAATACCCGATACAGGCCAACTTATTAACACAGTGGGCTGGACCATAAATGGTCAAACAACATATGCCGTTGAGGGCAGTGTTTTTATCGGTGGATCTGTGATTCAGTGGCTGAGAGACCAAATGGGTATCATTAAGGATGCTAGCGAATCTGAAAAATATGCCACATCTATTGAGGATAATGAAGGTGTTTATTTTGTACCGGCTCTCCAAGGTCTTGGGGCACCCTATTGGGATAGCCAAGCAAGGGGCATCATCATCGGTCTCACCCGTCATACCCAAAAAGCCCATATTGTACGAGCCGCATTAGAAGCCATCTGCTATCAGACCAAAGATGTTGTAGATACACTAGGACATATATTACCCGAGATGACATTGTCACAGTTAAGGGTAGATGGCGGAGCATCTCAAAATCAGTTTCTGATGCAGTTTCAAGCAGATATTCTGGGTGTCCCTGTAGAACGACCCACCGTCATTGAAACCACTGCTTTTGGGGCTGCAGGTATTGCTGGTATTGGGGTGGGGCTATGGCATCAGGATACGTTTCTGAAATCGAGACAAATTGACCACACCTTTGCACCCAACATGTCAGACAAAAAGCGCGTTGATTTATATCAAAAATGGACAGATGCGGTTAACCGCAGTAAGGGTTGGGAGTCAGTTTCGTAACATATTACGGATGTTCAGAATGGTAGACACCACATGTTCATTGTTAACATATACGTCAATAGGACTGATACAATCCAATATGTCAGAAGTGATGGGCCTTAGTTCTGGTCCGCCAATAAAGTCTGAAAATACTTTCTTAATGGATTCATGGACATCGCAATGATGATCGCGTGTATTTGAAGACACTTGGCTCTTCACTTTAAACTTCAACCAATAATATGTATCGAATGATTTACCTTCATACAGATTCATGTGTAGTCCCCCTTAATTTATACTATATATATATATCGAACAAAATTCAGAATAATTTCACTTTTTTATATTGATATTTCGTGGTGGATTGGAAAAGATTTAGAAGTTTCCTTTACAACCCGCTCCAACGTTCACTTTGTGTACATACGCCACCCCTTCGGCTAATACGGAATCTAATTCCAATATAGCCGACTTTATGAAAAAACATAACGTGACTCAAGATTTATGTAAGCGCTATTTGATGCTGAGTGTTAGGTAGAGGCTCGCTTGTTCCATTTTTAGTATCAACGGTCTATTGACTCATTCACAATCCCTAACCTAACCTCCCATTCTTATGTCATAAAGCGTTCAAGCACTTCAACATATCCACAATCTCTTGACCCAACACCTTAAATTCAGGGTCCGTCTCTTGAATGATCTTACCGTAACCTCCCTTAACAAACGCCTTTGCATTCTGAGTTTGATGATCTGATTTGGCATAAGGGTACGGAATCAATATCGCAGGTTTGTTAAAATGAAGAAGCTCTGCAACTGTCGTTGCCCCAGCACGGCTTACCACCAAATCAACCATGCTATAAAGCGTGTCCAATGATTCACAATAAGGGCATACAATCGCGTTTACACGGCCATCTTTCTTCACTACTGTTATTTTATCAGACCCAAATTTCTCTTTATAAAACGCCTCGCCCGTTAAATGTATCATAACAAATGGTGGTGACTCATTTTGATACACCCGCATCATCTTAAGATTAATTGCGTTTGCACCCTGACTTCCTCCCATCACCAACACCTTGGGCATATCAGGTAATTGAACCGCTGTAATGGCCTTTATATACGCATCTTGAAGAAAGACTTTTCTAATCGGATTCCCCGTAACCGCTACCTTATTCTTCTTAAAAAACCCTGCTGATTCATTAAACGAAACCATCACGTGATCTGCAAATACCTGCATCACCCGATTGGCCTTACCAGGAATCACATTTTGCTCTAACAATGTCACCGGTATTCCCATTGTCCATGCTGCCAATATTACCGGTGGCGTGGTATATCCTCCTGAAGCAAATAATTTCTCGCACGCAAACTTCTTAAGAATATATCTTGCCCTCAAAAAAGACCGGATCATTGTAACTGGATTCTTTCTTGTCGTCGGAACCCCCTCAAATTGAAATCCATATCGTTTCACAATTTTCTGGTCTTCTCGGTTCTGTGCGCCCAAAAATAATACCTCTTTTACATCCTGTTCTTGTGCAAGCGCAATACAAGGGTACACATGCCCGCCTGTACCCCCACATGTAAAGGCTATTCTGGACAATGTTTCGTCCTTGAAATATTCAGGATGACCCCTGAAAAAAATAACGACATCACCAAAGATGTGCCTCCGTAACTGATAAATGTTAATGGGATACCTGTAATCGGCAATACACCAATTACAACACCAATATTAATAAAAGCTTGAACAATAATAAACAAGGTTAACCCCACTCCCAAATAACAAGAAAACTTATCTTTTGCAGACCAAGAAATATAGATACCGCGCTGCAATAACCAAACAAACAACCCAATCACCAACCCACCCAATATAAAACCTCCTTCTTCACAAATAATCGAAAAAATAAAATCAGAATAATG
>JABSQL010000027.1 GCA_013215865.1 Candidatus Margulisiibacteriota bacterium | reverse complement strand
TACATTTATGGGGTAAAGATATGGCAAATAGGAGAAGTATAATGGCCCCTATTATTCTAAAAGCGGCGAGGAGATTTCCCATGAGAAAGGGAATGTCAGCTAAGAAAATGAGATAACCAAAGGACAAAATGAGAGTGGTTTTAATGAGGGTAATATCCAATTTTAAATTTTTTGAATTTCCTTCTAGAACGACTAGAATATAGGAAAAAAAGCAGTAGATAGCTAAAATGACAATAATCGTTGTAGATACAATGGGTCCCATTTCGTTTCCGCTGAATATAAATCGGATATAAAGGGTTCCAATGGCGACACATGTGAAAAAGAAATCAGCCATTAAAAACCGGCTCTTTTGAGTAGGGATCAGTCGCCCTGAAAACATATAAAACAAGGTCATGGCCCCGATAAATCCCATCCAAGTGGCGCGTGAGTAAGATAAAAATTGGGTGTAATAGATCAAAGATGTAGCGGCAACAATGACCAGTTTTAAAAGATGGGCTTTTTGAGAACTGTGGGGATTTTTATGCTCTCTATCGGTGAGGTAATAAATCCAGCCCATACCAAGTGGAACAACCATGGCAACATACGCACAAAAATGGACAGGGTTATTAATACATGCAAACACCCGGTGAGTGGGGTCCACACTCCAGGGCATAAAGTCTAGCCCGAGATTCTGAAATACCCCATAAAGGGCGGAGAGCCCCGCAGCAAGCATGACAAATCCAAATATCCATTGAAGTTGGCGGTTATTCGTCACAAGCTTGGTGAGTATCAGAATCAGTATGATGTAGTTGGTAATGGTGATAAGGCCTTCCCATCGGTCATATGCCCCGAATATAGAGATGCGAATATTTTCTGAAAAGATGGTGGAGATAATATTGGCAATAAACCATAAAAGCAAAGGGATTTCAAAGCCTGTTTTAAGCCAACGAAAACCCAAAATAGACACACTTTTAGAGGGTGGGTTATCAAAGCCATTTGCGCGATATAAAATATATTTAAAGAACCATCCCCCGATGATGATCAGGGTGACGATTCGGAAGAGCATGAGTTTATTGACTTCAAAAACAGAGCGGGTAAGGGAGGTGAAAAACAACGGAATTCCCAACGCTAAAATACAGATGCATACAAGGAAAAAAGTGTTAAAAAATGTATCCGCTTTTTCTTTTCTAAATGTAAACATATCCTAATAGTATCATAGCGGATTGTTTAACCAGATACGAGCGTTTAACCAGAAATGCCCAAGATGGCTTGAATGGCCCCTTTTGTTTTGTAAATCTCGTCGATAATTTTAGCTCGTTCTTCTTTTCTGTCTCCTGAGATGTTATTTTCAGCTCTTAGGCGTATTCCTAAGTTGGTTAATTTTATTCGCCATGGCAGACAGTGTTGTTTTGCATGCTCAATTCTTTCAAGATTGGACCTGTCTAGATAGTTTGTTACATTTGGGATACGGTCAATTTGATTTTTTAGTCTGTCATATGATTCGATTATTTTCACAAAATATGCCGAGATAATAAACGTATCTTCATCTGATATTAAAGGGTCATTCATTAAAGATTGGTAGTGGTAGGTGAGATATTCCCAATCGACGGATTTATATTGGTAATACATGCTTGCGAAGGTCAATCTAAAATGTTCATCTTGTTCCAGTTGCTTGGCAACACCTTTTGGTCCATCAAAATCAGTAAAGATCGATTTAAAATCTAGCAATATAAGTGTGTAATTAAAAGAAGTGGCAAGTTGGGCGACTTGGGTCCCAATGGCCCGGTTGTCATCTGCGTCTTCGGGTTTCTGTCTAGAGCTGGGTCTTAAGCTTGCTTTGGCCCGTTTAAGGGTTTGGTTGTTCAAAAAGAGATCAAAAAATACGAGAAAGTGTTTTTTAAGTTGTGCCTCATCGTTCGGAAAATCATATTCAGTGTGCAAGAATGTACCAAAAATAAAGTCTTCAATGATATCTTTTTGGTCATTTCCTAGGGAATCTAGGATGGGGCTAGCGGTTTCGCCATTGAGTAAGTATTCGATCATACTCTGAGATTGTGCGGATAACACCTGTTCCAATACCATGCCCCAAATTTTAGGGTGCAGTTGATTAAACGTTTTTCCATTTCCCTGTGCAGTCCACATTAAATTATGGAGATATTTACCCAGTATATGGGTGATTAACAAGGCAAAATCTTCCCGTATGCCGCCGAAATTGACAATCCCACCACTTCTGCCAGGGCTGGTACCACCCCCTAGAAACACCTGAAGTCGAGAACAAAGGACTTCGATTTTTCTCAAATCTGTCTCGTACAATTCTTTCTCGGCTACTTCCAAGACGGTGTCTAGGATACGTTTATTAAGAATCTCATAAAGGCGTTTTATACAAGCATTCAGCCCTTCTTTGGCCCCGACTGCCCCGACCAACTTTCCGTTATCACTGTATCCTGCCTGGTATAGAAATTCCAATACAGACTGGTGTTTGTCAAACCATTCAGTAACAGTCAGATATAGTTTGAGGCTTCTGGCTCTAGAATCCAACTGGGTAGTAGTGGAAAGACACTCTGTAAGACTTCTTTCAAGTTCGGGTAAAATCTCTTTCAGAGGTTGAAGTTTTTCTTCAATTTTTTCAACTTCTGTTGGGAGGTTTAGAAGGGCCTGTCGATTCTCTCCAAGTGGGCCAACGGTTGCATTTTCTAAATCAGCGAGGTGAAATAATATTTGTGCAGCCATTATTTGGGAGGCCGTTTCTACTTGGCTAATAATAATGGTGCCAATGGCTGTGTGATCGATAATCGTTAATATACTATTCAAAAACTCTGTTTCTTGACGACAAATGGCTTGGTCGATTTGTTGTATGTGGTGTGTGTAATTTTCACTGGTTAGAGAGGGGGCGTCTTTAAAGAAGGGGTGGTTTTTGAGTGCATATTCAAAAATGTTCTGAGGGTTTGCACTTTCTAAAAGAGACTGAAGGGGCTGCGGCATCTGTGCATTTTCTGATTTTAGGGCCTTGTATATGTCAATAAATAGGGTAAGCAGTTGGGGGCCATCGCATTCATCCATGTAAGGCCCCAACATTTCCTTTAAAATAGTGAGAAATATTTTACCCTCTTGCCGGTGCTGGCCAGAACAGGTGCCAAAACCATCCATTCTCACCGTTTCTCTAAACTGTAAAATGAGTTCGGATGCAGGCTTATAAGCGTCAGAAAGCGAAGCGAGTTGTTTGGCATTTTTCAGCAGTTCATCAATATCCTCTAAAAACCTGTCTGAATGGGTGTATCCATCCTTTCCGTTTGTGGCATTGGTAGTGGCTAATGTGGCACTAATATGAACGGCTGTTCGATTCATTTGACATGCGAAAATCATTTTTGATCCAAATATTTCAGGATACGGCAGCTGAAGATCCGTCATTTCTTTCCTGAGATCGTTTAATAGCTGAAAAATGGTTGTATTGATGATTTCCAACTCACGACTTTTTCGATAATTTTCGGCTCCTTGAGCTATTTGGTTTCGGGTAATATGCAACAAGTATTCATTTTGCACGAGATAATCACCGTCACTGTCCAGTGCCCAGTTGGATCTTTTGATGCCTATCTCTGCTTTACGAGGTGATGCTTCATTTGTGAGATTCAAACTATGCTTTGTTTCTTGTGCTTCCGAAAAATGCTTTTGGCACAAGGTTGTACCTCTGGTTTCATTAGAGTCCCAATTTGTAATACGATCTTGAACATCTTTCAAGTGGGAATCTTGTGCCTCACCTTTTGGCTTTCTAATTTCCAAATGATCCAATTTAAACAGGGCTTCAATGGCGTGTCTGTTGGTTATTAAATACTGTAGATTATCAAAAAACATGGTTGTGATTAATGAGATTGCGTTCAAAAATTGAGGGTGAAGCGATTCGCAGGGATGTTTCGTCGATACAATCACTTGGCGCATCATTTCAGATATATCTCGTGGTGTTAAGGCGAGAGTGTTTTGATGTGAACGAATGAGATTCAGGGTATGTGCAAATGAAAATCTGTTCTGTTTAAGATTTGGATGCGTACGGAGGCTTTCAGTGATCAGCACATCTGAGAGCTGGTGAGACAGTTTTCTGAACGTTTCGAGAATCACTTGATATTTCTGTCGGATTTTTGTAGTTTCATCTTGAGACAGTCCCTTGAGGAGTGTATGTATTTGAGGCGTGCAATGAATGCCCTCTGAAAGTGACTTTCTTTTCCTTTTCAGAATCGCATTTTTCAGTTGATCTTTCCCCTTCAGTAATACCTTCTTAAATATCGTAGTAGGTTTGGGGCTATCTCCAAAGAAATTTTCTTCAGAACGGATTTGGTCAAATACAGCTTTGGTACTGGGGCCTTTATAGACATGAAGGAAGGCATACATGATTGCAAGATCAAAAAACTGGGTGATCAGGTCATTTAATTTAGATTTTAGTTCATCAAAAGATTCTTGTGTGAGATCTGGAGAACGCAATGCCTCAATGGTCTCAACCACTTTTTGGCCCATAGCAATGACTTGATTATTAAGGGCCCCTGATTGATCTAAGATACAACTCGAGCCGTTGGGCGGGAAATGGGACAAGGATTTGGTAGGGTTAGTGCCACTAATTTGAGAGATATATTCAAGGGCATCATCAAGAGAATTGATGGGTATTTGAGAGCGGGTTAAATCTGAATATGAGCGAACGGATACGATCTTCAATATCTGCATGTGTGGTTTCCTCCTGTGTAGCAAATGTATGCATTAAAAATATATGAAAATGACCCGAATTGTCTACCCTCTGTAATACTCCCATTGACGGTGGGCGGTAAAATGAGTATTGTTTGACCACTCATGATGTATGATGCCATTTTATCGTTGTGTCGAAAGTCGTTTTATATTGTTAGTTATGAGAAACTTACCAACGCTGTTTCAGAAACTTTGCTAGAACGGTTTTCAGCAAAGCATCCCTTTCTAAAGCCAGAGTTAATCATGGTCAAAGGGAAGCCGTTTGGTTTCAGAGGGATTAAAAAGGCCATTCAACGGCTAGAAAAGTATCCTATATTTATAGAAATTGAATCCTACACAGATGAAGACAAAGAACGCTACATTGAACAATTTGATTGTTATGCAGAAGTCGCGTTTACAAAAATAGACAAGTTGCCTGATGTTATAGAGCTATCGGAATCATATAAACCCTACATCTCACTAGAACGGGTGACGCAAGTATTAAATTCCTCTCATCAGGTATTATCAGTCTATACAACACTTTCCGAAAATTTGCTCAATATTGAAGCCGAGTTAGAGGACCATCATCTCAGAAATAAAGAAGAAATAAATAGACGGGTTATTCCCTATTTTTCAGCCTTTGTTCAATTTATTAAATCTTTGGATGAAATATTGAATGAAAACAAAAATGCCCAAACCGTTAAACCCCTCGATTTAGTGGGTTTATTTGGTCAAGAGGGGGCGGATACACCATCTTGAAACACTATCTACAACGTTTAAATGACAAGGGAGAGTTGACTGAAGAAGAAAGTGCAGCTGTTTTGTCAGAAATTTTAAAAGGAACATCTTCTGTTGAGGATATAAAATTATTATTAATATCCCTCAAAGAAAAAGGGGAAACGGTGGATGAAATGGTGGGTTTTGTCAAAGTCCTCCGTTCACATATGAAGCCGATACATCTTCATACGGACGCGATGGACGTATGTGGGACAGGTGGGTCAGGAAATGCCCGATTTAATGTGTCTTCTGCCGCTGCTTTTGTTTTAGCGGCCATGGGGGTTCCCATCGCGAAACATGGCAATCGGGGGTCTAAAATGGCCAATGGTAGTTTTGACTTTTTAGAGGCGTTGGGAATTCCCATTGACGTGGATCCTGCTATATCTGAAGTGTTATTTAAAAAGACAGGGCTGTGTTTCTTGTTTGCGAGGCAATATCATCCTGCCATGCGGTTTGTGGGGCCTGCGCGTGCTCAAATAAAGACACGTACTATTTTTAATTTACTAGGTCCCTTATGTAACCCTGCTTCTGTTCCTATACAAGTGATTGGTACTACAAACCATGAAAATGCAGAAAAACTGGCCCTCACATTTCAACGTTTGGGCGGAAAACGGGCGTACATTGTGGTGGGTTCGGGTGGGGTGGATGATGTATCTATTCATGGAGTTTCAGATATTTGGGAAGTCGGGACATCTTATATTTCCAAATCCCAATTTGATCCCAAATCCTTGGGTTTGAAATGTGGAAATCCCCCTGTTTTTGGAAATAGATCTGAAGACAATATTGACCTGTTCTATAAACTATTACGAAATCAAGATCCACAGGGTACATTGCATGCCCTTGTATGCTTAAATGCAGGTGTAGCCAGTGCCTGTTTTGGGCAGGCCCCTTCCATAGAAGAGGGGTTTATTCAGGCGCAAAAGGCCCTGAAATCTGGGAAAGTATTAGATGTATTTAATACCTATAAAGAATCCGCCAATCAATTGCTAAGGTAAGGTGAGGAAATGAATATTGGACTTATTATCACAGCAGGGGGAAGTGGCCGTCGCCTGGGTGCAAAAGAAGGAAAGCCATTTGTGGCTTTAAATGGTAAGCCCATCATTTTGTATTCTTGTGAAGCCTTTCAGAATATACCGGAGATTACTCAGTTTGTGATTACCATTGACTCAGAGAGGGATGCCCAACTTCAAAAAGTGTTGAGTCACTACCAGATGCAAGATCGGTTTCAGATTGTCAAAGGCGGGGTTACGCGGCAACAGTCGGTACAAAATGGATTTGAGGCGCTTAAAAAAACAGATTATGTGATGGTTCATGATGCGGCCAGACCGATGGTTACGTTGGGGGTGATCCAACGCGTGATCGAAGGGTCTGGCGCCTTTCCCTGCGTGATTCCTGGCTTGCCTGTGGTAGACACCATGAAACGGGTTGAGAACGGTCAAGTGATAGAAACGGTATCTCGAGATCACATATATTCTGTTCAAACACCCCAGTTATTTCAGTATGATCGTCTGAAGACAATATATGAGGGTGGTGAAAATATGTCTGTTACAGACGAAGCCATGCTCATGGAAAAAAACCATATTCCTATTCATGTTGTTCCTGGAGATAGGCGAAATATTAAAATAACCTATCCTGAAGATTTGTTCATTGCATCTAAATGCGTTTGAAATGATTGGGGATGTTCCATATTTTTCGGTATTTGGCGACCGTTCTACGGGCAAGGGTAATATTTTGTGCGTGGAGCAATTCTTTGATTTTTTCGTCAGAATAGGTGGGGTACTTTGCAATCATATCTTTTACGATTCTTTTGAGTCTTTCTTTGGTTTTACCAAAATATCCTCTGGGACATAAACTCTTTAAAGACAGAGACCCATGGGGGGTTAAGACATATTTAGAAGACACAATTCGAGATATCGTTGATGGAGATAGAGAGAGTAGCTTGGCCAGGTCTTTCTGAAGAAGGGGTTCTAGGAAAGAGGTCCCATTTTTCAAGAATGGCATCTGTTTGGTTAAAATGGTGTGAACCATGGTATCTAGATTTTCTTGCCGTTGGTTGACGTTATCAATGAGTTCCTTTGCCTTTTCCAGTTTAGTCGTAAGGTAGGTCTTGGTTTCTACATCAATGTTAGGGTCTTCGAGAATGGCCGCATATTTTTCTGATAGGTTGATTTGGATGCCGTTTGTTTTCTCTAAATTCTTAATTTGAAGTTGGTTTTCTTTCACAGAAACTTCATAAGAAGGCGTGATATGGTAGTTCAAAGAAGGGTTGTTAAATGCGCCGCCGGGGTTGGGATCTAGATTGTCTTTAATAAACGAATGAATGGCCAGAACCCCTTCTTCATCGATGCCTAGGGCAGAAGAAATGGTTTTATACTGTTGTTTGGATAAATCTTCCAGGTGGTTTTGGATGACTTTTTTGAGTGTGTCATTGAGAGCATCATCTTCAAATTGGTGGGATTGGACTTGGATGAGAAAACATTCTTTTAGGGTTCTGGCGCCGAGGCCATCCGGCTCAAAACTGTGAAGGATTTTGAGTCCATCGTGAACTTTTCTTTCAGAAATATTTAAAGTGGACATGAGTTTTTTTTGTATATCTTTATATTGGGAAACAAAGCCGCGTGTATCGAGGTGTTCAATCAGTTCCTTTACAATGGCATATTCTGTGTTGGGAAGGTGGGCCACCTCTAGTTGGGTCATGGCATGATCAAATAAAGAAATGCCTTTTGTATCTGCGACAAACTCTGAGATTTCGGGGCCTGAAGAAATAGAGGCTGTTTTATAGGGCATTGTGATGAGTGAATCTTCTTTTGAAATTTCCAAAAAAACATTATCTTCACTTACCTCATGGATATGGGTTACCAAATCTTGATACCCCATTTGAAAGGTGTTCATCAGGTGAATCATCTTTGGGGATAAAATATGTTTTAGAGATTGAAGTTGATTTATCGCCTGATTAAATCGCAAATACCCAATCCTGGTTTAACGCTTGCACGGTATGACCACTCTTTTTGGTGTTTCATTTGGAAATGGGCTGCAATTCCAATCATGGCCGCGTTATCTGTACAATATTCGAGGGGGGGTGAATATAGCCGTAACCCTTTTTCTTTGAATGCGTGGGTCATTTCTGAAATGAGAGTTTGGTTGGCGGATACACCGCCCGTAACAAGCACTCTTTCAATATGATGGGATCGGGCCGCTTTCAGTGATTTATGGATGAGTATATCGATAACGGCTTGCTGAAAGCTGGCACAAATATCAGCAATGGGAATGGTTTTCTTGGATTCCTCTAGTGCCATGATCTGTTGAATGACGGCAGTCTTGAGGCCTGAAAAACTAAAGTCAAGGCCATCATGTTTCATGGCTCTTGGAAATTTAAAGGCTGTGGGATCCCCGTTTTTGGCGGTTTCTTCAATGACCGGTCCACCGGGGTACCCCAGTTTCAGATACCGGGCAATTTTATCAAATGCTTCTCCAACCGCGTCATCTCTTGTTTGGCCCAAAAGTTCAAAATGGAAGTGCTTTTTGACCAAGATGAGTTGGGTATGCCCGCCCGAGATAAGCAGGGCAATAAACGGAAGTCTGGGTTTTTGGGTGAGAAAAACAGAGTAAATGTGTCCATGAAGGTGGTTGACGCTGATTAATGGGATATTAAGTGAGACCGCCATGGTTTTAGCAGCGGCCATTCCCACCAATAATGCGCCCTCTAACCCGGGCCCTTGTGTGACTGCTATGGCATTTATATCCTGAAATGAAAGCGCTGATTTTTGGAGGGTTTTATAGATGACAGTATGAATAGATTCCGTATGCATTCTGGATGCCAATTCTGGTACGACACCACCGTAGCGGTTATGGGTGCTCATTTGGGAAAGAAGGGTGTGGCCAAGAAGGGTGGTTCCATCCTGAACTATGGCGCAAGCAGTTTCGTCACAAGAGGTCTCAATCGCAAGAATGATCATTATGGTGCATTATATCATGTGGGAGGGTATAATACGGGGAAATGATCGCTAAAAATGTAAAACAACACCTATTCACTGGGACCGTCATGATTCTACTTGCCATTGGCTTTTGGATCCAATCCACCCGCAACCATATTCGAACATTGGATACCTGTATTGCGGTGTCTTGGAAGTTGGTAGAGAGTCAGTTGAATCACTCCTCAAATAACAAATTGAGAGAACATATGATATATTTTAACGCCCATATTCAGGCATATAACCAAATGGTGGATTCTCATTCTTTGCGGGTTTTGAAGGTCATTTTTCCATTGTCAAAAAAGGAAAAATTCATTCTAGTGGGAGGCTCATAAGATGATCAACCTGGGTATTATTGGGTTTGGAAAAATGGCAAAGGGGCTTCTAACCGGTTTTCTAAAAACAGAATGGGTAAACGCTAAAGGTGTGTGTATTTACGAAAAAGACCCAAATAGAGTTCAGTATGCCCAACAAGAATATGGTTTCTTTTCTATATCATTACAGGAATTGTGTGAAAAGTCTCAGGTGATAATGGTATGTGTAAAGCCCCAAAATATCCAAGACCTGTTGTTGGAAGTCAAAAAATATCAAACTAACAACCCTTTTTGGATATCAATACTTGCAGGAACGACGATAGACACCTATCAAAGAATGCTGGGTCAAGAGATTCAGATCATGAGAGTGATGCCCAATATGGGTGCGGTGATTCAAGAGTCGATGTCAGCACTCACTTTTTCTGAGACGGTTACTTCAGACAACAAACAAATAGGTGAAGCGCTGTTTTCGTCTGTTGGGCAGATGATTGAGGTGGAAGAAAAGGTCTTAGATATCGTAACCGGTATCAGTGGAAGTGGACCGGGGTTTTTGGCCCGAATTGCCCATGATATTGCGCAAGTGGGAGAAAAGCTAGGGTTAACATATGCGCAAAGTTTACAGTGTATTTCACAAACCATGGTGGGGACAGGAAAGTTATTGTTAAAAGAAGACCCCAAAGAACTGATGGCAGCAATTACCAGTCCAAAAGGGACGACAGAGGCAGGATTTGATGCCTTTGATGCATCGTCATTGGATGCAGACATACAAAGTGTTATTCTAAGTGCGGTAAACCGGGCGAAAGCGTTATCAAAAGGAGCGTCATAATGAACTATCAAATCATCGTCATGATCAATTTAATATTTAAGGTGTTATATATGGCATTATTTATCAGGGTCATCTTGTCTTGGGTGCCCCATAATCCGAATCATCCGTTGATTTCTTTATTGTATCGGATAACAGAGCCCATGTTACGGCCCTTTCAGAATTTGGTTCCAAGTTGGAAGATTGGGATTGATTTAGCACCGATCTTTGCGTTCTTGGCATTGAGCATTATCCAAAAAATCGTCATTTCCATTTTAATAAACTAGATAGGCCATTATGTTTTAATATAGCCAATTCTGGGTATATACGTGTATGCGGTATGTGATATATCTATGTATTTTTGGGTTTATATTTTTGGGGTCGTCTGTGTATTCATCCATTGTGGTGAAGCAGTATGATAACCAAACCCTGATCAATTTCTATTCACAAATTACAGATATCCCCAATAATGAGGGGATTTCATATACCTATCGAAAAGCGAATTTAAAGACAGGGGCCATTAATAACCAAGATGGCACAGGAAATTTGGTCACTCTATTTGCACGGTTTGGAATATTGTCTCCCCATACCTTGGGCAATTCAACGTTGCAGTTGGTGAATAACCAGTCACCCGTGATCATTGTTGAGAATAAAATTATAGGCGAAGCCTTGGTATACCCCAACCCCTTCAAGCAAAGAGAAGGCGGGGATATTGGGTATCGGTTATCCAATCATATGGATATTGAGATACATATATACAATATGTAGGCACATAAAATTTTTCATGGATATTTTCCGGCCGGTACACCTGGGGGAAGTATAGGGTATAACCGTCTAACCTTAGATTCAGTCACCTTAGATGGGTACGAGTTATCAGCTGGTGTTTATTTTTATCTTATTATCTATAACGGCGAGGTATTGGGTAAAGGTAAGATGGCGATCGTTCCATAAACCATCACTATTTTACAAGCTGTAGGCTCAATTAAAATCCAAAATGTTTCAGATATAAAAATGGGTGGTATAACTATCTATTATGGGAAGGAACCTAGTCTTAAATGTAAGAAGGAGTGTGTGGGATGGTTAAGCGATTTATCGCAATGTTCATTTTCATCGGGGTTTTCAGTACGGTACTAAGTGCTGAAGCCCCACTTCTCTTGGTATTTCAAGGAACGTTTTCAAATTCAACCTCTGGACTCATAGAAGACCGGCATGAAGTGCGGTTGGGGATATATCCAGGTGATTCTGAGGATGCGGTATGGACAGAGATACACTCAGATGTATTATTTGTGCAAGGATCGATTAACATTGATTTGGGAAATATTACATCATTAACTATTGAAGATCTTAATGGTATTGAGAATCCCCGATTTGGGCTTACGGTGGTGGGACAAGGGGATGAGATATTTATTCCCATTCGGTCTGTGCCCTATAGTGTGGTCGCAGGTGTGGCAAATGAAGTGAGTGCGGAAAATATCGTGGGTAAATTTGCAGAACTGGAGTTTACCAATGGGACAGTTATAACAGGGGCTGGGTTATCATCAGCCGATAATCTTAGTGTCGGAACAGCCGCAGAAGGTGATCTAAGTGGTACCTATCCCAGCCCGAATGTGAGTGGAATATTGGGAAAAAGTGTCACAGATAACGCGTTATCAGGCGGAAACGTATTGAAATTCAATGCAGACTTAAGTACCTGGGAACCCTCCGAAGATATTAACTTGATATCGGCAACATATAATGTCATATTTGGCACACCAGCAGGGGGCGATTTAAGTGGGACCTATCCGAGTCCAAATGTCAGAGGGATATTGGGAAAAAGAGTCACAGACAATGCGTTAGCAGGCGGAAAAATATTAAAATACAATGCAGCCTTAAGTACCTGGGAGCCCTCCATTGATATCAATTTGGCAGGGGCAGGAACAACGGGGACAGGCGTAGATAATCAAGTCACGTTTTGGACGGGATCATCAACATTAAGTGGTGGGCCTGGAATGATATACAATAGCGGTACATCAGTGATGGGCATATCTGCAAACGTAACAGTAACCGGAAACATCGTACCTGCCCAAGATGCCCTCTTTGATCTGGGTAGTACATCACTTAGATGGGATGAAATCTATGTGACATCGGGAAGTATCCACCTTGGGGATAGTTTAACAAATGAAGTGATATTGAAATATGATAATGTGACAAATGGGCTTGAGGTGTCAGGCAGTATTAATTTAGGTGGAAATGGGACTATTTCGGGTGCCTATCCCACGATTGGAGGAGGGTTAAAGAATACAGCAAATGGTAACTATGCCACTGTGGGAGGTGGGCAAGATAATACGGCTTCTTCACTGAATGCCACTGTGGGAGGTGGACTTGATAACACAGCCTCAGGCGTAGAATCATTTGTCGGCGGTGGGGAAGATAACACCGCTTCAGGTAATAACGCGTTTATTGGAGGTGGAGACAGCAATGTTGCTGGAACTACCGGTGTCGTAGGAGGGGGAGAAAATAATATAACCTACTCAGCTCATAGCTTTGTGGGCGGTGGAACTTTAAATAGAGCTGGCAAGTTGAGCAGTTATGCTGCAGTCGTAGGTGGGCATCGAAATGAAGCGCAAGCACAGTATTCTTTTATTGGCGGGGGACATCGCAATACGACGCTATCTTCGTTTACTACCATCGGAGGGGGAGAATATAATACTGCGGCGGCAACCCGGTCTACAATTAGTGGTGGCGATACTAATTACACAAGTGGGTGGTATTCATTTATAGGGGGAGGGCTAAGAAATACAAACTCCGCTGCCGATTATACAGTTATTGTAGGAGGACGAGACAATTATGTTAGGTCAGGTGCAACTAATTCATTTATTGCAGGAGGCGTATCCAATAACATAAGACACGCTAATGGTGATTATAGTACGATAGGAGGGGGATATAAAAATACAATGGCAAGCTCCTATGCCGTCATAGCCGGAGGACAATTAAACTCTGTTACCAGTACGCTTGGAACCATATCCGGTGGAACAGCAAATATTGCATCTGGAACAGCTTCCACAGTCCCAGGCGGACGGTCTAACACCGCAGCAGGAGATTATTCTCTCGCAGCAGGAAGAGCTTCTGATGCAGATCATGATGGCGTCATCGCATTCGGAGATAGCACGAGTACAGCCTTTACTTCCACAACCATCAATAGCTTCATAGTACAGCAGGGATTGGTAGGATTAGGAACCGCAGCACCCAATGAGCAGTTAACGGTGGAGGGTGTTATCAGTTTAGAAGAGCAAGCCGAAAATCCAACGTCTAATGCGGGTTATGGAAAGCTGTTTGTTTCAGCAGCAAATGGAGATTTATATTATCAAGAAGGGGCGAGTGTGCCTTCGGTGAATCTGTCTGAATCCTCCGCACAGGGTGTTGTTGGAAATGGAAAAGCGGGACAAGTCACGTATTTCGATGGAGATATGTCCGTGACAGGAAATAAGGCCTTCATATTTGATGAAAGCAGTTTTGCAATGGGAATATCGGCGAATATAACGGTAACGGGAAACATCGTACCCGCCCAGGATGTGCTCTATGATTTGGGAAGCACCACATCGAGATGGGATGAGATATATGTCTCATCAGGAAGTATCCATATTGGGGATAGCAGTTCTGCTGAAGTGGTATTAAAATATGATAATGTGGGAAATGCGTTGGTGATTTCAGGAAATATAAATCTAGGTGCTAATGGAACGATTGCGGGAACGTATCCCACGATTGGTGGTGGACTATCCAATACAGCAAATGCCGATTATGCCACAGTTGGGGGTGGAAATGATAATACCGCTTCTTCACTAAATGCCACTGTGGGCGGTGGACTATCAAATACAGCCTTGGCAGTGTATTCAACGATTGGGGGAGGGCTTTCTAATACGGTGTTGGCAAGTTCGGGTACTGTAGCAGGAGGAAATTCAAATACGGCTTATGGTAGTAGCTTTGTAGGGGGTGGATTTTCTAATAATGCTGGATCCGGGGGTAGCCATGCTACTATCGGGGGCGGGTATGATAACTCTGCTGAAGATTCATATCACACAATTGGAGGTGGGCGTAGAAATGCCACTGTCGGTACGGATTGGTACAAGACAGTAGGAGGGGGACAAGAAAATACAGTTGGATCGATAGGCGCTACTATAAGTGGCGGACGATGGAATACCACCTATGGATCGAATTCCACTATAGGCGGGGGATATACGAATAATATTACATCAGGAGCAGGTAGTACAACTATTTCAGGAGGGCGAGAAAATAATATTTCAGATGCTGCGGCTGATTATAGTACGATAGGAGGGGGATATAGAAATACAATGTCAGGCCTATATGCCGTCATTTCAGGTGGAGTTGATAATATCGCTTCAGGAACCTCTTCCACTATTGCCGGTGGGCGAGATAATACAGCAGCTGGAGCAAGTCCTGCTGTAGGCGGTGGATCATTCAATTTCGCTTCATCAAATTATACTACCATATCTGGTGGGGGTGACAATGCCGCTACAAACACTTATTCAGCAGTAGGAGGTGGGGATGATAATACGGCTTCAGGATACGCATCAACTATTGCGGGTGGTGATAGCAATTCAGCGGGATCAAGTTCCGCCACAGTGGGTGGTGGTAATAGCAATAATGCTACGGGAGCGTATTCCACCATCCCAGGTGGAGACGGCAACGTCGTAAAAGGAGATTATGCCTTTGCAACGGGAAAGGGGTCCGCCGCATCAGGAGATTATTCCTTTGCAATGGGTAATCAAGCCCGAGCGTTACATGATGAGACTATTGTGTTTGGGGTTAGTACCCCGCATCCGGTTATTCCGATGGTATTCTTATCATTTGACTCACAAGCATCTCGTAACTTTATTGTGCAACACCCTGAGGTGGGTTTGGGAACAAATGATCCCAATGAACAGTTAACGGTGGAGGGTGTGATTAGTTTAGATGAGCAATCAGAGAATCCGTCAGTCACTTCTGGATATGGAAAGCTGTTTGTTTCAGCAGCGGATAATGCCCTGTATTATCAGGATGGTACGGGTGCAGCGTCAGTTAATATCAGTGCTCTCTCCGGATCGGGTGTTGCGAATCAAGTATCGTTTTGGACAGGAACTAACACCATTGCGGGGGATACGAACTTTCAGTTCAATAATTCAACATATGTGTTAACGGTGTCTGGCAGTATTAATTTAGGTGCAAATGGAACGATTGGGGGTACGTATCCCACGATTGGGGGTGGGGTCAATAATTCAGCGACAGGCACAGAATCAACCGTGGGCGGAGGGAATTCTAACATAGCCGCAGGATACAGATCAACGATAGGAGGTGGCGTGAATAATTCAATAAACAGTGTTGGTGGCACTTATGCCACAATTGGCGGTGGCATAGACAATGATGCCACGGCACTATCTACTACTGTGAGTGGTGGTGCGGCTAACACAGCTTCAGGAAGCGCATCCTCGGTAGGTGGTGGTGAGCTTAATATAGCAAGCGACACCGGAGCTACAATTGCAGGTGGCTATAACAGTGATGCCACGGGAGCGTATTCTACTGTGGCAGGCGGATTTCAAAGTTTAGCAGGAAATGATTATGCCACAGTAGCAGGTGGCTTAAACAATGATGCCACAGGATTAAAATCAACCGTGGGGGGTGGAATTTCAAACACAGCCTCAGGAGTAGAATCATTTGTAGGTGGTGGGAATTCTAATTTAGCAGGTACCGGCGGTGCTTCTACTGTTGGGGGTGGTGTTTCCAATAAAGCAACTGGGTTAGCGTCTGTTGTAGCAGGTGGCAGTAATAACTCAGCAGGCAATGCTTACGCCACTATAGGCGGTGGCTTACAAAATGATGCGACAGGATCACAGTCTACCATAAGTG
>JABSQL010000269.1 GCA_013215865.1 Candidatus Margulisiibacteriota bacterium | reverse complement strand
TATTTTTACCGTGAATAAGGATGGGATGGGTCTTTCGATCGTATGGCCCAATTCTTTTGCTAATTCATATCCTGACCGACTGCTACCGGTTGCCAAGATAAGTTTTTGGCACCATTGGTCTTGTGCGTTTGATAATCTCAGGCAAAATTCTGTGCCTACTTTTCGAATGGATTTAACCCCACATTCTGTCCAAACTTTTACGCCTAATGCTGTTGCCGTCTCGAGCAAGCAATCAATGATACTTTGAGAAGAGTCTGATTTAGGAAAGACGCGATTATCTGCCTCGATTTTAAGAGGGACCCCGTGGGATTCGAACCAGGCTATGGTATCTTTGGGCTGAAATTGATGGAACGGCCCACATAATTCTTTGCCCCCTCGGGGGTAATTCTCACACAGTAGAGTTGGGTCGAAAAAAGCGTTCGTGACGTTACACCGTCCCCCACCTGAGATTTTGACTTTAGCAAGAACCTCTGCCGTTTTCTCGATTAAGATGACCTGACTATTGGGGTTGTTGTTCTGGTTATGGATCGCTGAAAAAAAACCGGCTGCACCACCACCGACCACGACAATCACAGAGTTAGAAGGGTTCATTCAAATAGTATATAAGAAATACATTAATCAATAAAACAAAGATGAAGAGCGGTGTACAAGCTAAACTAAGGTTCTGTCGCACGGGTAGGCATAAATTGGTAAGATACAGGAAAAGACAGTGGGGGAATCAGTAAAAATGAAGATCAATCGAAAACATAAAAAGCGATTCAAAGGATACAAATATCCAGCAGAGATCATAATGCATGCAGTGTATATCCTTTGTTGAGGAAGTTATTAAGATGCTAAATCACTTAAGTCTGCAACTGACCATAACTAAAAATACCGAATTTTTCTTCCCCTTTTTTATATTTAGATGTCCCTCGTCCATGAGGGTAGTATAGTGGATTGACTTGCCCATTATATGAGGCCCCACTATCATAAGAAATCTCTACATCCCCCACAACGATCCCATTCTCCCATTTTCCAACGACAGTATATGGATTTGAGGAAAGATTGATGAACAGCTTACCATCACCATGGTGTTCAAATTTATCATTTACAAAACCCATGTACGTCCAGATAGGCAATTTACTTGTAGGTCGACGAAAACATTCAATTTGTGCTTTCTTTTTTAATCTATTCCCATCCCAAAGTCCAAAGATGACTCTTTTCTCATGCATCTGTTCAGAATCATTTAGTGTTAGCTCACCTAGACCATCACGGCTATACATTATTTCATTATCATCCCCATATACTTGCTTAACAAATCCAGAGTAATTTACCCCCGCTTCCGCATAAATGATGCGCATGTTGCCACTGGGAGACCCATAATTCCACACGCCTCGAATTTCGTGTTGACGATCAAAAGGTCCAAATTTATATTTTCCCTCGCCATGTGGAATGAGTTTTCTTCCTTTTCCTTCAATATATTCTCCCCAATAAAGATGTGTACGATATAGGAAAAGCTTTGAGGGTATTTTCACCACTTTGGCAGATACAATTTTACATAATGTATAATTTAGTGTATTCAAGGTTTCCTCCAACACGGAACATCATACCATATATCCCGTGATAGGCTCTCTAGAAAAAACAGTGGGTAAAGGCTGCTGATTATATTTGATTCCATTCTTAACATAATGGTCTGAAAGGCATTTTAGGCAAGGAATGCCATTATCTGTCTATATTTAGCAATCCCGGATAGGTATTACGAGAGCTGGGGAATTACCAGCGGCTCAGAGATCTTAGGTGAGTCCGAGTGCAGAAACTTGTTATGAATCGTGATTTCAATTTCTTGTGCTGAATATTTGCCCCTATGCGATTGTGCTATGACATTTTGCTTTATTTTCGATGATGATGTTAGTGGATTATAGCGAACCTGAATGACCTTCTTCCCCTCAACCTTCAAATAGGCTTCCACATCTAAATTATGTTGTTTGTTACCCCAGTTTTCTCCAATCACAAATATGTCAGGCTTCACTTCTTTACAACCAGAGACATATTCAAGCTCATTGTAAGGAATGACTAAATCAACACACCTTAAGGCTCTCAGCATTTCCATTCTTTGCTCAAGCGGAATGACAGGTTCATGTGGTTTGTAAGAACTGACCACACTATCAGAGGCAACACCAACCGCAAGAACATCTCCTAAGGTTTTGCAATATTCCAACAAAGCTAGGTGCCCCACATGTAATAAATCAAATGTACCTACAGTATATATAATCATAATGACTATTATCTCCTATATTAAACAAAGTTTAAATACATAGATGCCAGTGATTGCAAGCGTATAAACAGCAAGAATGTAGACATTAATGGGATTGCTAGAAAGTTTTGGTGTTTTTATTTGTGAAATATTTAAGGCTGCAAGGCCTAAACCACTGGCATAGAGGATGACTGAAAAGGTGCCTTCACTAAGAAACCCTTCCAATAAAAATATGAAAACAAGTATTATAGAATTGTTATCAAGCGCCAGCCCTGTGTATTTTGCCCCGCCAGAAAGACCATATGTGCTGAAATAACTTAGTCGAATTGCACTTGCAGCAACCATTATAAATGCACCCACAAGATATATAGGATCAAATTCACCGTAACTCAACAAAAGAATGGCTGGCGTGACCCCGTAACTCACAATGTCGATTATCACATCAAGTTGGCCGCCAAATTTACTATCGTTACCGGATCGACTTTTCATTCTTCGTGCAATAAGCCCATCGGCCCAGTCAAAAGCGACGGCCCATATCATGCTAATCATTGCAGCGTAATAAACACCCACGATACTGAAGTAAATAGCTACTATGGTGCACGCCAATCCTGCAAGTGAGCACAAGTTGGGAAGATCTTTAACATAGGAAAGAATAGTTGGTTGTAATTCTTGAGAGTCTCTTTTGGTAGTAGTCATAGTAATCCTTATTGAAGCAATTTAATAATTTTTTATTTTAAATATACATTTATCAATCATCATATTCGCACTAAAATAGTTTCTAATCTATGCCGCGATTTAGGAAGGTTTGCGTTATGGTCATCTTCAGGATGGTGATAACCAATAGCCAAAGCGAAATCGCATTGATAGCCATCTAGCTCCTTTTTGAACTCCTTGTTTACTAAATCAGTATCAATACCCTCCATGGGTGTGGAATCTATTTTAAGACGAGCTAAGGCATGAAGCGTATTCCCAAGGGCAAGATATGTTTGTGCTTTTGTCCAGCTACTTGTATCTCCGGTTTCATCCGTATTAACTTCGGCGAACATAAAGACATTGAAGGCATTCTCTCGATCTTCTAATTTAACGCGTTGATCCGTAATTCCTTTATCCACCACCTTAGCAAAATCATCCCGAGTATAGTGCGGGTTGTAAGCAAATAGAATAGTTTGTGAGCTGTCAATAATATGGGCTTGATTATATTGGTGTTTTTGAGCAAATGTTTTACTCATACGCTCCTTTGCTTTGCTACTCTCAATAACTAGGAACTTCCAAGGTTGTGAGTTAATAGATGATGCAGAAAGGCGCATTGCCTCAAACAGCACATCAAGATCCTTTTTTGGAATCTTTTTGCTAGCATCGTACTTTTTGGTCGAATGTCTCCAGAGAAGATCTTCAATTATTGGATGAACCATGTTTCTCCTAAACGTTAATTTCTATTTTTAGTTGACACATTATACAACAATAAAGGAGATTGCTAAACATAGACAGATTATGGTATTCTTTGCTCAAAAAAGGAGCATCACATGCATTGCCCAAAATGCCTTTCAGACCAATATGTTAAGAATGGAATCAAATATAATAAGCAGCGCTACAAATGTAAAAAATGTGGATGTCATTTCACACAATCTCATAAACGTGGTGCAAGCTTAGAGACAAAGTTAATGGCGTTAAATCTATACTTAGAGGGAATGGGGCTGCGTGCTATTGGAAGAATTCTAAAAGTGAGTAACGTGACTGTCTTGTACTGGATACGATCGATAGGTCAATCTGTAAAAGCATATGTTCAAACTCATCTACCAGATGACATTCGTCATGTAGATATTATTGAAATGGATGAGATGTGGCATTTCACAAAGAAAAAAACCGAAAGCTCTGGGTATGGATCGCTATCGATCGGTATTCCCAAGAAGTCCTTGCTTTCTCAGTTGGAAGCCGAGGCAGAAAGACCTACAAAAAGCTAATTGAGCAACTCAAAACATATTCAGTGGGCCAGTATGCTACGGACAACTGGAAGATTTACAAGTCGCTTCCAAAAGATAAACATGTAACCGGAAAAAAATACACAACTCAGATTGAGAGCTTAAATGCAAACATCAGGCATTACCTGGATAGATTTAGACGGAAAACGCGATGCTATTCAAAATGTCCTGTCATGGTTGAACTCTCTTTAATCTTTCTATTTAACAACGATTTAATTAAGTGTCTATTTTAATTAAGCAATCCCCCTAACCTTTGTTAGGACCAACAAACCTGTGGTTTTCCCATTTCCCACGATGTTTTATTTCACCATTTTCGTTAGTTAATATTCCATGGCCATGCCACTTGTTCTCACTCCAATATCCCTCATAATTTGATTTATTTAAATAGTTCATTTTTCCGAGGCCATCACGATTTCCGAGCTTCCAATTTCCTTCATATACTGCACCAGTATTGTAGGTAATTTTTCCACGGCCTTGAGGTAACCCTTTCTGCCATTCTCCCTCATAAACTGTACCATTTGCATAAGTCTTTTTTCCATGGCCTTGAGGTAACCCATTCTGCCATTCTCCTTTATACACTGCACCATTTGCATAAGTCTTTTTTCCATGGCCTTGGGGTGAATCATTATGCCATTCTCCTTTATACACTGCACCATTTGCATAACGCATTGTTCCTTTACCCTGATGGCTATTGAATTGCCAATACCCAACATACACTGACCCATCATGATCGGTCCTTGATCCATACCCAGAACACTGATTAGACTTCCATTCCCCATCGTACACTGACCCATTTCCATAGGTCATTTTCCCGTGGCCATGACGCTCACCATGCTTCCATTCCCCTTTATACACCGCCCCAGTTTTATAAAAAACTGTCACTGTTGGTTTATACTGACCAGCTTCGCCACTCCTTACTATGATATGCCTAGGTAATATTTCAAGATCTATTTTTTTATCATTTATGTTTCCAAATTTTTCCAGTTTCTTTAGGTCCTCAAGAAAATTTACAACCTTAATTTTCATATCTTTCTTGTACGGATGCCCATCTATCTCTTGACTTATTTCTTTCTTAAAACTATCTATTACCATATTTATATCTTTTCTTTTAGAACCCTTGAACTTCTTTAACACCATTACTCTTAAATCTTGTCTTTCTGTAACATTAAATCTCGTAAGATTAGAAATATAAGTTTTAGATAGATTTTTTGTCTTATGTCCTTGACTACTATTAATAGTAGGTATACATGCGCCTAGACGCCTCATGCTAGCTAATGCCATTTTAATCAACTCCGTAATTATTTCTTAATTTATTTTCAGGAGTCGTAACTGTAGATTTGAGCACTTATTTGGCTCACTTCCGACCCCCTTTACATATATATCGTGCAATATTGAAAATAATTTCACTAAAATATACCCAAATATTCTGTGTTAGGCCAAAATAGTAATGAAATATTCCAGGAAAGAATTAAGTAGAAAAGGTTAACCCCCTAAAGAGAAGAAAGCTTTCTTCTCTTTAGGGGGGGGGCGGCGAAAGCCATCAATTTTGATACACTGAAACAAGGAGTATTTTATGAAAAAAGTAAACAAGAAAAAGAGTTACACCCACCAAGACAAATTTGACATGGTGGAGCAGCTGCTTAAGCGCCCTGAAAAAGCAAAAATGATAGCCAAGAAATACAATGTAGGTGTCTCGACATTATATAAGTGGCG
>JABSQL010000268.1 GCA_013215865.1 Candidatus Margulisiibacteriota bacterium | reverse complement strand
TTTTTGTTATTTTTCCATTTACAATCATACCTTCCACCCTCAGCATATGTCATTTTCCCTCTACCATCTCTACAGTTGTTAATCCAATTGCCATCGTAATTTGCACCATGCTTATAAGCACAATTACCACGCCCATGATGTAAACCCTCATTATTTAATGAACCATAGTATCTTAATTTTTCTTTGTATTGACTGCCGTAGTTGACAACACCTTCTTTAGGGACCCCATTTTCAAAGTCACCTTTAAATGTGATGCTACTTGTTGATTCATAACTTCCAGTTCCATGGTATAAACCCTCCTCGTTTAAAGGCCCATACATGGTTTTGAATTCATCTTTACTAATGAAAAGCATATATACTTTTAAACTATTGGTGATACTCAACCTTATTTTTCCTTCTATCTTTTTTTCCTTCTTATCTTGTGCTTCCACAGAAAGTCTCTGAAATGCAATGGTGATGATTTCATTAGAGTCATCAGAACTCTTATCTCCATTGGATAGGGTGATACTTATGGTTCTCTTTTTCTGATTTGCATCATCAACTGTATTGATTTCAACTGAGTTCCCGGATTCGATGTGCTTTAACAGCTTTAACATTATGTCACTATTAAATAGGCTTTTCTGCATCTCTTTCAGAAAAGGTGCGGATCCAAATTTAAATATTTCTTCATAAGCCAATTCAAGTATATTTGTTATCTCGAACAGTTTGTCTCTTTTGGAATCATTTAGAAGGATGGAATTTATACACTGGTCTGCCATAGCTTCTAAAACAGATGTTTTCAAAAATAGTGCATCAAAATAATTTACATATTCAGATATGAGATTAATTATTACTTCTGGAACATTTTGCATACATGGTTTATCTATCATCTTATGGTAAAAATAAGAGTATGAACCTTTTGATTTAACACTTACAAGTTTATGCATAAATAACCTCCGAATTAGATAATCTGAAGAAGATTATCATTAAAGAGTAATGGAGGTCAATTTATTTTAGTTTATTTAGCATTTTTAAACCTTAGCAGTTACCGAAGCGCCTTGGTTCTTATGATTTATATCTATAGCTATCCCCCTCGACCTCTTGAGTTACAATAAGGCCTTTAATTCTATCCATAAATCTGTCGGTATCTGGTAAGAACATGGGGACAAAATCAGAGAATAAATAGTTGGATGTTATCCGCTATCTCAGTTGAACTGGATACAGTGATTGAGATGCGAACTCATATGGATATTTTCTACTACATTCCTTGTGGGAGTGAATCTGGCATGTCTGTTATTGAGAAAGTGGAGGTGTTGAGGGGGAATTGATGGGTTAGATTGATATTTCAAAAAGTGTACCGAATCTGCTTCAAATAGAATTCTACCCCCGTACACGCCTGCTACATGTATTTGGAAATATCTACACTTGGCCTAATACCATCTTTTCAAAACTATTTTTACCTCTAACTTTTATAAACTTAGCGATAATTTCTTCATTTTCACTGTCTGTAACAGTTAACATCTAAGACGCCTCAGAGCTTGGTTCTATATCTGTTTCTTTAAAATTCCCAACGTAAGGACTTTCAGGATTAATTTTAGATGGCTGTAATGAAACAAATATAAACCCTGTTACATGTAGCAGGGTTTATACTCTAACCAAATAAATGA
>JABSQL010000267.1 GCA_013215865.1 Candidatus Margulisiibacteriota bacterium | reverse complement strand
TAGTGACGTCTCTTTTTATGTGAAGCGATAGATCCAGGAGAAAGGCAGGAAGACTTTTCTTAGATCCTAATTCAGGAAGTTTTATCTGGCCATCCTGAAGAGAGACCTCACTGGTTATTAGAGGCCCGGATTCTTCTGGAGTTCCGATATTTTTTTCAATTTTCTGGCGTGTACCCTTGTTTAGTGGAATAGAATATAGCCCCTTAATAGAGTTACTTTTAAGATTGAGACGACCTGAATATATATTTGGGTACTTTAAGGTAAGAATGGTATCCTCAATGGTCATATCCAAATCCAGGTCTAACGTATCTGGATTTATAAAGTTCAAATATTTTAAACCCACTCGCCCAGAGAGAACCAGCTTGTTTTCATTTGGCTCAGATGACGACAATGTTGTTTCAGGTCCCTGCCAAATCAGTGGTAGTTTCTTGAATACGAGATTGTTATTAACAATAGATATTGTATGGTCTTGTATTTTAATAGGAGATTTAAATATGCTATCTCCTGAAAAAGTAATAACAGTGTCTTTCAAATGAACCTTTCCAGCATTTAAAACAGGGTGATCTAAAGGGCCCTTTACGGTAAAGTCAATGGTATCACTTCCAGTGATATTGGTAATAAAAGGGCTTAAGGCAGATAAGATGCCAATATCATCTCCTTCAAAATGGAAAGACACATCCATTTCTTCTTCGTTATTTTTGGTCCATATAGAGGAAAGAGGAATGTAACCTGAAATGAGATTTGAATTGTTGGATTTATCTGTCTCTAAGGACAGTTTGTCCAGCCAAAGTATACCATCATCGTACCGAGTTATAGATTGAATTTTATTGAAGGGTTTCTGACTGACATACCCATTTTCAAGGGTAATGTCGGTTTCAATAATGTTTTCGTTTGTCTGTGTTGAGAGAACAAGCTCATCTGCCTTTAACTTATGGAAGGCAAAATTTTCAATATATATATCGGCAGAAAATTCGGGGAGAAAATCAGGTAGAGACTTTGCATAAACGGTACCTGTTATGGACCCCTTCATCAGATGGGATAATTTTAAGGCCTCCATTTTTTCTCTTTCTGAATGGTTCTTATGAACCACTGAAAAGTATTGAAAGCTATCGGAATCTTCTCCTGGCAAAAAAATATTTCCACTACTCGCATGTGGGTCATAAATAGCGGGGTAATGGGTTTTATTATCTATAAAGTCAGGGTGAATCAAAGCGGAAAGTTTCTTTTTTGCCTGAAGTTCTTGATTAAGCCCTTCAAGGAAAACCGATACATTCTGGAGGTGAGCTTGTTCTATGTTAATATTTAAATCATATCCAAGTTGCCCTAATTTAAACGTTTCTTGTGTAAAGTAAGACTGTGCGTTTATTTGCCCTATCACATCAAATATATCATTTTTGTGTGCGATATGTAGGGGTTGAAGGTTATAAATACCATCACGATATACGATATTCCCGTTCACTTCTTCAATATCCAAATAGTTTGTTTTAAGATGCGCCATTAAAAAGACAATCGAAAAAACAGGTGACTCCCAGGGTCCTTTCACACTTCCTTTCAATTGGAGAGAGCCAGACAAATTTTTTACAGGGTGTAGAAAAGAAGAAAAATCTTTAAAGTGAATCATGGTGGGCTTATTGATGATCAAATTTACATTTTTCATTGGCGTGAGATCTCCTTGAATAGAAAACCGAGAATGGTTATTCGTCATAAGCAATTGATGAAGAATTAGCTGGGAGCCATCCCAGTCTCCTCGAAAGTGTAATGAATCAATGGACTGGCCCTTTAACAAAGCGTTATTGAGGGTAATGGTTCCTCTCATCTGATAATTTCCAAGCGGTTTTAATCCTGGTGATAAAGACGTTTTTGGAATATGACTTATATTTAAATAAGAGTCCAATTTTCCAGCGACTGGTTTGAACCCTGGAGGTACATGTTTTTGTAACAATGATACCTTAGAAATATCAAACCGATGGCTTTTTAGGAAAAGATTTTTGGGTTTAAAATTTTGAAACCTTCCAACAGCGATAACATTTTCTTCCTCTCGTTGGAGTTTAAATTGATGGAGTACAATATCTTGTTCCTCAAAAGAAAGGTTTAGATCGAGATATTCATAACGTTTTCCATATAATGGATAATCTGTAATATGGGCATGAAACTTGCCATTTAAATGTGAAAAGGGTTTTTGATAAAATGATTTTGAGAGGTGTGCTTTTAATGTACTCGTTACGGATAGCTGACCTTTACCTTCATCGGGGTCATCTAAGCCATTGAATGGGATATCTTTGCCTCCTATGTATAGCAATACATCAGACACATTCTGAATTCTGCCGCCTAATTTTAAAGGGTTTTCGTTATTATTAAGATACACACGTGTTCCATTAAAATTTGTATTTGTATAGTCTCGTACCGTGAATGGTACAGTTAAAGAAGTTACAGCTTGATTAAATGCATTGGCATTGATCCCTGTTAAGTGTGATTGCACTTTATATTGACGTGAAGGGCCTTCAAGCAGTGCAACAACATTTATATGACCGCGAACATGCTTTTTCAGAGAAGGAAGAACACTTTTTAAACTTAGGTGACTCCCGTTCATGACCAATTTAAGATAGGGATCTTTAGATGCGAAAGAGACGGTCCCTTTCCCAGATATAGAGCCTTCATGAAACAGGCCTTGTGTTAATTGAATATCGAGAATATTTTTGTGAAGCTGATAACTCAATTGAAGGTAGGGTGCTGTTTGAGAGTATATTTTGGCTTTTTTGATTTGCAAAGTACCATTTAAGTATGGATTTCCCAGTTTGCCTTTTACAGAAAATTTTGCTTCACCTTTCCCAGAAATATCCCAAGTTTTGATAAAACCGAAGATAGATTTCAACTGCTTAATATCAAAGGGGGTTGTGGATCTCACATCTAAATCTATTTTTCCATCTTTAAGCTGCAAAGAGCCGTTACCCACAAAATGAACATCATTCACATATCCCGTACATTTTAAGAATTGGAGTTCATCATTTTGATTGTTAATATTGATAACCCCTTTAATGTGTTCTGCTGGAAGGCTTAAGAACGGCATGGCAAAAGTCGTATTATTCATATGCAAGTCTAGATCGTAGAAAAAAGGAATTTGACCTCTTACAGGATGCTCTTTGCTGGTCAGGGTGCCCGTAAGCCGAAAGGGATCTCCTGATATGGCATAATCCTTCAACGTAAGGATATAAGGCCCCCATTTGGGAGCAGCCAGCTTTTCAACATTTATATTAAATTGATAGCGTGCCTTAATGGCGTCAAAAATACCGTTTATGTTAATAAGACCTCGGCTTTGTTTCAATTTCCCCGTCAGATTGAGCGAACTATGGTGAAGATCTCTGAAGTTAATAGACCCTATAATACGTTCAAATTCTTCTGTAAATGGCTCTGAGATGGGTTCTTTGGCCCACCCTTTCATGTCTGTAAAAGAGCCATGTACTTCATTAAAGTAAAGTATTCCCGTAAATGTAGGTGGTTGAGGTGGGTTGTTTGGGTCAGGTGGGGGGAACAAAAAATCGATCAAGTTCCAGTGGTCGTTGGTGTTTCTAATCAATTTGAGATGGACATTATCTAGGGTTGCGATTTTGGCTGTTGAGAGTAAGTCTCCTTTTTTGAATAGAAATGCTTTAATCACATTATAATTTACAGTGAGCTCTTTAATTTCTAATAACACGCCATCTGATATCTGTTTTTTATCTGCAATTTTTACATCCATTAATATGGCTTGCGTTAACAAATTCCCATGAACAGACCCTATTGTGATCTCTCTTCTGAATGTTTTACTCAATTCTTGTTCAGTAAAATCTTTTATGGCTTTCTGGGGTATTCCCGAATGATAAATGACAGAAAATAGAATATAAAAAACAATTCCAAGAATAAGTATGCCTAAAATAGTATATTTTGTAACTTTAGATATAAAACTCATGAAGATATATCTAAAAAGTAGGTCAGGAGGTCCCAAGGTGTATCAAATGCTAGAGACCCATTTTGAGCATCTGATTCGTTATACATCGTGGGCCTATCTGGTGATATCCCAGGATAATATATGGCGACGGGAACAGGTGCATGAAGGTGTGTTTTGATCGTGCAAGGAGTGGGATGGTCTGGTAATACCATCACGTGTGTGTCTGGATTTGATTTAATATAGTCTAAAACGGGACTCACGATTTGTTTGTCAAAATCTTCAATGGCTTTGGTTTTGAGCTTAGCATCACCCATGTGGCCGGCTTCATCAGGGGCTTCAATATGAATATAGACAAAAGAGTGGTTTTCAAGAATAGAAAATGCAGCGGCAAGTTTGGCTTTATAATCTGTATCGATGAATCCTGTTGCGCCGGGAATATCAGGTGTTTCAAGGCCCGCTAATTGGCCAATGCCTTTCAGTAGATCAACAGCGGTAACGATACCGCCAGTATGGCCATATTGGGTCGTAAAATTAGGAAAATGAGGCATGTGTCCTTGGCTCCAGGGCCAGATCCAATTTGCTTTGGATGAAGTCTTTGAGAGCAGCTTGTGGCAATCTGCCATGAGATCTAGTAAGGGTTTTGCATGAGGGCCTGAAGGCAAATGAGGACCAATATCTTTATCTGTGATGTCGTGAGGGGCGGTTGTTTTTACATCAAGTGTGGATTGATCATGGAGTAAAATATGGCGATAACTGACACCAGGGTAAAATTCTGAGGGCTCCCCACATTCTTCATTGAGCATATTCAATAACTCTCTGCCCTCTTCAGTTGATATATGATCAGCGGTAAAATCTTTCATTATATTATTTTCAATGGTAACCAAATTACATCTAAACACAATTTTTCCATTGGGAATGGATAATCCCAAGCTGGCGGCCTCGATGGGACCTCTACCCGTATAGTAGAGCTTTGGGTCGTATCCCAGAATGCCCATATTGGCCACATCTGAACCGGGGCTAAAGCCTTGTGGTACGGTATGGACCATTCCGAGCTGGCCTTTTTCAGCG
>JABSQL010000266.1 GCA_013215865.1 Candidatus Margulisiibacteriota bacterium | reverse complement strand
ATGAGCTACGGTTGCTTTTGGGCCTGTTTTGTAATTCTCGAGCTCTTGGCGAGCACCTTCTAGAAAACGAGAGCGCCACTTATATAATGTCGAGACACCTACATTGTATTTCTTGGCTATCATTTTTGTTTTTTCAGGGCGCTTAAGCAGCTGCTCCACCATGTCAAATTTGTCTTGGTGGGTGTAACTCTTTTTCTTGTTTGCTTGTTTCATAAAATACTCCTTGTTTCAGTGTATCAAAATTGTTGGCTTTCGCCGCCCCCCCTAAAGAGAAGAAAGCTTTCTTCTCTTTAGGGGGTTAACCTTTTCTACTTAATTCTTTCCTGGAATATTTCATTACTATTTTGGCCTAACAGCATTGAAATTTTCTGTTTTATTTTTTCAAGGGGATTCTGGATGCTAGAAAGTGAATATTTTAAATGGTTTTGGCAAAGCATATTAAATTTTACGCTGTAAAACAGGATTTTTGTAAAAAGTCTGGTATTAAACCAACTTCAAAAATTGAAATCACCGAAGATATCCCCCCAAACAACTTATAGATATTGATGATACTCGAGAAAAAGATTTTAAGGCAAAGCCAGAAGGTATAGAGGTCTCATGTAAAACATAAAATCTACACGGCATGGAGCCGAACTTCGTCTCCTGGCCTAGTTAGTATTATACCCTGAATTAGAGGTTCTTACACCTTTTCACACTCTTTTCAAAATTTTCTGTGAATATTTTTTTGATCATTTAATACCGATAATGGTCGGGTTTGTAGGGTCCCTCTTTGGGAATGCCCAAATACGCTGCTTGGTCTGATGTTAATTCTGTTAAAGACACACCCAGTTTCTCAAGATGTAATCTCGCAACTTCTTCATCGAGCTTCTTAGATAGGGTATAAACACCCACTTTGTACTCGTATTGCCATAAGTCTAATTGCGCCAATACCTGGCTGGTAAACGAATTACTCATGACGAAGGACGGATGTCCTGTCGCACAACCCAAGTTTACAAGACGACCTTCTGCCAGCAAGAAGATGCGGTGCCCATCTGGAAATGTATATTGATCTACCTGGGGCTTTATATTCACTTTTTGAATGCCTGGAAATGATTCCAATTGCTCGACTTGTATCTCATTGTCAAAATGACCAATATTACACACAATGGCTTGGTCTTTCATTTTCTCCATATGATCTGCCCGTATCACATCTTTATTTCCCGTCGTGGTTACAAAAATATTGGCTTCCGGTAAAGCATCTTCAAGAGTTTTTACTTCATACCCTTCCATCGCAGCTTGAAGCGCACATATGGGATCAATTTCGGTCACAATGACCCGCGCGCCAAATTCCTTCATGGATTGGGAACATCCTTTTCCGACATCACCGTATCCACATATAACCACTACTTTTCCCGCAATCATAACATCTGTTGCCCGCTTAATACCGTCTGCTAAAGACTCTCTACAGCCATATAGATTATCAAATTTAGATTTGGTAACAGAATCATTGACGTTGATGGCAGGGAATAAGAGTGTGCCTTTCTCCATCATTTGGTATAACCGATGAACGCCTGTAGTCGTTTCTTCTGAAACGCCTTTGATTTTTTCTGCAATTTGGGTCCACTTTCCAGGCGTTTGTTGAAGGCTGTTCTTTAAAAGTTGTTGAACGATTTGAAGCTCTTTGTTATCTGTCGCCTCATCTAAAACTGTGGCATCTTTCTCTGCGTCATGACCCTGGTGAACCAAAAGAGTGGCATCTCCTCCATCATCTACAATCAAATCAGGCGCCCCCTCTGGCCAAGTGAGGGCCTGTTCCGTACACCACCAGTATTCTTCCAATGTTTCTCCTTTCCAGGCAAATACAGGAACCCCAGAGGCCGCAATAGCCGCCGCTGCATGATCTTGAGTTGAGAAAATATTGCAGGACGCCCATCGTACCTGTGCACCTAGGGCCGTCAGGGTTTCAATGAGTACAGCTGTTTGCACAGTCATGTGTAAAGAGCCTGTAATTTTGACACCGTTAAGGGGTTTTTCTTGCCCATATTTTTCTCTTAATGACATGAGGCCCGGCATTTCATACTCCGCAATCTCTATTTCTTTTCGACCAAAATCAGCCAAGTTGATATCCTTCACTTTATAATCCGTTTGGGTAGTGGTTGTCATTTTTTTCTCCTTTAATCATTTGTAAAACTGAGGCTAGTATAAATTGATGTTGGAATTGGAGCAATCCTTCATGTACTCTACAATAATGGATATACAAGATTTTGATTATAATTTACCACACACTTTAATTGCCCAAAAACCCACAACCAAAAGACATGAGAGTCGTCTTTTGGTTGTTAATCGAAAAACCACTTCTCTTGAACATCGGTTATTTTCAGACCTTCCAGAATATTTAAATGAAAATGATGTTATTGTCCTAAATGATACAAAAGTCATCAATGCACGTTTAGAAGCCCATCGAAAAACAGGTGGAGTGGTGGAAATTTTTTGCCTTCGCCCCGAAAATAATTCAACCTGGCGAGTACTCTTAAATCCTGCAAAGCGAATTAAAGAAGGTGAATATCTCCAGCTATCTGACAGATCATTGGTAAAGGTTCTGAAGAAAAACATCTCTAAAAGTGAGCATCTTATCCATTTTGAAGAACACAAAAATGTATATCGCTTATTAGAGACATTAGGATCTGTTCCTTTACCTCCTTATATCACACCCACCAACAACCAAAATTGGCAGGCCAGATATCAGACAGTGTATGCTCAAAAACCCGGTGCAGTTGCCGCACCAACGGCTGGCCTTCATTTTTCCAATGATCTATTATCTATTTTAAGAGAAAAGGGCGTTCAAATTGAAACAGTCACTCTTCATGTGGGAATAGGCACTTTTCAACCCATCAAAGTAGATCTTCTAAAAGATCACAAAATGCATTCTGAACAATATGATATCCCCAAAGATACAGCAATCCGGCTCATTGAGGCCATTCGGAAGGGGAAAAGGATCGTTTCTGTAGGCACCACAGTCACCCGAACTTTAGAATCCGCATATACCCATTTATCGTTTAAATCAGGGGAAAACGAAACATCATTATTTATTTATCCTGGCTATTCTTTTCAAGCAGTGTCTGCAATGATAACCAATTTTCATCTCCCCAAGTCGTCTTTATTGGTCATGATCTCAGCCTTTATGGGACGGGAATTTGCTTTAGAAGTATACAAAGAAGCCATCTCTAAAAAATACCGGTTTTTTAGTTTTGGTGATGGGATGCTGGTAATATAATATTATACAAAGAAAATGAAAAAATAATAGGAGGATACACTCATTTTTTGTGCTAAAAAAATCTCCTACTTCACACTGGTTCTGTTTTGGTGCATATTTTCTCCCGGAATTTATAGCGCTGAATCACCCTTTAAAAGTCAATATGGCCGTTTCCGCCATCTTCTGCCCCCGCCTGCACAAGCCACCCAAAATATAACCTCCACCCAAAACGTGGCCCCTAAAACAGAACCCCTGTATCTCTCTTTAGCCAATAATAATCGGTATCCGGACATCAATATAGATGGGTTTTATGAATTAAAAATGAGT
>JABSQL010000265.1 GCA_013215865.1 Candidatus Margulisiibacteriota bacterium | reverse complement strand
CCATTTGCTAAAGTATATTTCCCGCTGCCATTCATTTTTCCATCTTTCCATCCCCCATCATATATATCTCCATTTGCAAAAGTTAATCTCCCGCTGCCATTCATTTCCCCATTTTCCCATTCCCCATCATATACCTTTCCATCATGACCTGTTAATTTTCCACGGCCATATGGGATATCATTTTTCCATTCCCCATCATAAACATCTCCATTTGCTAAGGTAGATTTCCCGCTGCCATGCATTTTCCCATTTTCCCATTCCCCATCATAAACAGCTCCATCAGCGTTTGTCAGTTTCCCTGTGCCATGCTTTTCTCCATCTTTCCATCCCCCTTTATATAAGTCTCCACTAAAAGGATATTTAATTTTATGCTTACCATCTTTGATTGTATTATTATACTTTATATACCCTTCATCATCTCGAATTGGATCACTACTCACAAGTTGAGATTGATGAGCAGCGTAAGTCTGTGCCTCATTTTGAACTGTTTCATTAGAAGAATCTGGGGAAGAATCAGCTTTACTTTCAATGCCTTTTTTGGTATTAGTTTTTTTGGGGGCAGGTTTTCTCACCACTTTTGGTAATGCTTTGTTACTTTGACTCACTGGACTAGTTGACATTTTATTTACTCCTTATGAAAATATTTTGTAAAATATATAATTTACGTTGAAATATGTTATATGTTTCAGACGCACTAAAATATATATCGAACAAATCCAGGAATAATTGCACTAAAACGTACCTAAACTTCTTGATGGATTATTCCCTCCCCAAAACACCCAAATTCCCCCCAACAAAAACCACCCCAAAATACCGCCCATCAAAGCTCCGTTCATTATAGTCCGACATTAACAACACTTCATTCCTAGAAAGCACCTTCCCCTTTCCAAGCGGCAGCGCCAGTCCCGTACGATCAGTTTTAAATGGCCTACTCTTGGGAAGCAACCTCCCATTCACATACTTAGTTTGTATCCCTATAGAATATTAACTATTTTGTATTATAGTTATAAGCTGCAAACATCTCTTCATGTTGGGTTGGTTCAGTGAGAGTAAAATCACCACCAATTTCTTTCTTGAGAACAACTTTAGTGCGATCATCTTAACTCAGCGAGTGCTTTATTGGCGCTAATAGCCACAAGAAAAACATTTGGTGTTTCTATAACTGCCTTTGGTGGGAGCAATGGTAGATTATTATAAGGCTCTTATGGATTGATTTTCACGGCCATAGTGGCAAACATAACGTTTACAAATAAGCATAACCCATCTCAAAATAGCCTTAACATTATGCTAATGATAATTGCCCACTTTTATACAGTACTTTAAAGTTAATTTCCTCTGATTGACTTAATACGGGGTGATCGTATAAACGAAGGTGTACCAAAAGAATTAAACTGTCAAAACCTACTATCACTTTTATATGTTGTTTGCAAGGATTTTCCGGACATGGATTCTGATCCATCTTGAAACTGACATATTGTTTCATCCCCGTTATCGTTAAGAATTCAGCGTCATCTTGAGTGAGTAATTCAGGATTCTTGTCGTGTTTTTCCTTAATATCTTTGTATCTATCAAAATTTTCTTGCGAAATACTCGGTTCCATTTTATCCATTTTAGGGAAGGATGTTGCTTGAGATTTTTTATAATACTCTTCATGATAATATAGTATTTCATGAATTTTCTTTCTAAAATATTTAGAATCTGCATCTTCCTTTCCATTATAAATGGTACATTCATTTCCAAACTTACATTCTCTTACGGGGTGAGAGAACCTAACAACGTGCTCATAGTTGGATTGATAATAATGTTTAGCATAAATATTCCTTATGTATCGGCAATTAAGATCATGCCTGCATGGTGTTGTTACTTGATTTAGTTTTGGTTGTGGTGGTTTTGTGTGAGCTTCTTGTTGTTCGTATGTTCGCTGTTGGTGGTGTGCTGGTTGTTGGGGGTATGG
>JABSQL010000264.1 GCA_013215865.1 Candidatus Margulisiibacteriota bacterium | reverse complement strand
TGGAATATTTCCATCTTCAAGGGCCCTCATACCTTCTTTGTGATAGGAATACTTATTTGCTGCCCACAAAGGAGTGGTAATCACACTGAATATAATAGTCATTATCATGATGAGAAAAGAAAAACTTGCGCTCATTTTGCCTTCTTCCTTTCTGGAATGATACACTCTATAAGCAAGAAGAAAAGTGCAATTAAAAGAAAGGGTTGATATTTGTCTTGATATCGTTGGTGCATTTTTTCTTCCAATTGTTTTTTTTCAAGTAATGAAATATCACGATATAAATCCTCACTTACAAAATTTGTATTACGGGCCTGATAGTAGTACCCATTTGATTTTTGAGCAAACTGTTTGAGTAAATCACTATTTAATTTAGATATTACGACGGTTCCCTCTTTGTCTTTTTTGTACCCCAAAAGAATCCCCTCATCATCTCTGATAGGGATGGGTTCTCCATCTTCGGAGCCTAGCCCAACAGAATAAATGGCAACACCTTCTCGTTTTGCATCCTGAGCCAATTTATCGAGGTTTCCTTGGAGATTTTCTCCATCCGTAAAAATTATCAGCACTTTAAATTTTTTCTCCCGAGTATTAAACGACTTTATAGCCGTTCTGATCGCATTTTCCATATTGGTTCCAGGTGTAGGAATCATTCCTACTGACATATCATTTAAGAACAATTTCACAGCACTATAGTCAAGAGTGAGGGGGCATTGTACATAACTTTTTCCAGAAAAAGCGATGAGTCCCAGGCGATCTCCTTTCAAGTTATCAATCAAGGTTGCAATTTCTCGCTTTGCTCTTTCAAATCGTGAAGGAGATAGGTCTTCACTGTTCATGCTAAGAGACGTATCCAGTGCTATTAGAATATCCTGCCCTTCTCTTGTAACTGTTTCTTCACGAGTCCCAAATTGAGGGCGTAACAACACCAACACAATCCAAAATATAGCCGCTAAGAGCAAAACGCATTTCCAAAACCGCCGAGTATAGCTTAATGAGCTTACCACTTGAGACCACAGTTCTATGCTTATTAGTTTCTCCAACTGTTTGCGTCTGTATATATAGCCCATTGAAAAAATCAAACATAAACCAGGTATCACTAAAAACCACCAAATTAACTCAGAATTTTGATATATCATGGTATTTTAAGAAATATAGCAGAGACAAGTATCTCTCCTAGCAACACAATAAAAGCCAGCCAAACAAATTGAGGAAATAACTCTGAATAATTTCTGAATCGAGATGCTTTAATTTTAGATTTCTCAAGCTGATCGATCTGCCCATAAATATCTGATAGAGATTTTTCATCATTGGCTCTAAAATATTTTCCCAAAGTAATCGCTGAAATCCGCTTTAAAGTATCTTCATCAATTCGGGTTAATGCGACACTTCCATCTGGATTTCTCGCATAAATTTTTCCATGTACTGGGTCTATTATGGGAATAGGTGCTCCCCCTTTTTTCCCGACGCCAATGGTATATATTTTGATACCCAATGTTTTGGCCAATTCTGCGGCACTTATGGGATCAATTTCTCCCGCATTATTCTCTCCATCTGTTAGTAATATGATGATTTTTGATTTTGCTGAACTACTTTTCAAACGATTAAGGGCTGTTGCAATCGCCATGCCTATTGCGGTCCCATCACCCGCATCTCCAATGTTAATGCCATTTACAAACTGATTAAATACTTGATAATCCAGTGTTAAGGGACAGGCTGTGTAGGCGTCTCTTGCGAAAACAACCAACCCTATGCGATCACTTTTTCTTTTTTTAATAAAGTTCACAATGGTTTTCTTTGCAACGACCAGGCGGTTCTGAGGTTTAAAATCTTCTGCATTCATGCTTCCAGAAATATCTAGGGTTAGCATTATATCAATACCTTCCTCTTCTATATTTTTCACTACATTCACTTCTTGAGGACGAGAAAGTGCGATGATAATAAGGATGAGCGCTGCATACCTTAAAATGGGTATTATCCTTGATATGAACGTGATAAATGGGCTTCCAAGTTCCCTAAGGGCATACACATTCGAAAACAATATGGTGGATTGTTGGGGTTTTTGATGTCGCCACCACCAAATAGGAATAAGCAATAAAGTTAATAGTAAATATTCTGGAGATTCTAGATGCATATTAAGCGTCCTTACCTTCTTGGTTAGCTATTGGAGGCGGTGTTATTCGATTAATGATATTGAGCGCACGATTCCAGTCTTTTTCATGAGTATTAATATCTGGCACTTTCTTTGCGAATTTAACAGGATCCATCGCTTCAAACAAAAATTGTACTCTTTTTAAGGTTTCTTTGTCCATCTCAACAGACATAAGGGTTTCTAGCATCTCATCTGTGGTCATTTCACTAATCTTAGCCTGGAATATTGTTGATAAATACCGTTTCATAATATCCGTCAATATGTAGTAATGTTTTTTTACTTTCTTCTGTTGAATGAGCTGTTGCTTCTCTAATTTCTCTAACTCTGAAATGGCCATATCCCTGGGTGTTTGAAATGCTACCTCACAAAAGGGATCTGCACCTAATTTTGATTTTCTGTGTTTCAAGAAGAGGTAATACCCCAAAGAAATCAGGGCAAGACATATAAGACCACCTATTATCCATGGCAATATATTTAGAGATATCTTAATTAAATCTTTTAAATCTCGTATATCCAAATTGTCTTTTTCTTCAGGTAATATACTTTGAATGGTTATTTTAATGGGTGGCAGCTGATGAATACGCGATTGTTGATTCTGGATAATGGTTATATTTTGAGTGGGAATCCATACCTCTCCAATTTGAAAAAGGGCCAGATCATAATCTACTTTATAGGTAGTGATTCCATTCACTACATCTGGAAAGTGTATCGGCGGTGATTTCATGATAAAAGGGTCCAAATGTTCTTCATTTGGAGGAATTAATTCAAAAGATGAATTTTGTGTAGCGACAATACTATAAGCAAGGGGGTCTCCTATCGTACCGATGTTGGGAGTCACTTGATGGTGTATATACACATCTCCCCAAAGAGGCATGAATCCAAATAATATACATACATATAGCACCAATCTAAAGATCATCATTTAATTCGTTATTTTTTTGAAACGGGTTTTAAAATATCCTTGCAAGGCCTTCATAAGTCCCCCTTTTGTTGATATCCGGATGGGTGTCACGTTAATGGATTTAAAAAACCGTTCCTTTTCAAGCTGCTCTTGATACACAATATTCTTAAATGCTTGTTGAAAATGGAGAGATTTTGTATTAATGAGCACGGTCTCTCCTGTTTCTTCATCTTCAAGGTAGAGGTGCCCCAAATTAAGTAAATCTTTTTCCCGAGGATCTTCAATTACGATGGGAACAACATCATGCTTTTTAGCTGAAAGACGCATCATATGATCAAATCCTTGATCAAGGAAATCTGATATGATAAACACAACGGATTTCTTGTGCTGAGTATTCAATAAAAAGCGTAAAGCCGATGATAAAGATGTCGTTTTATTTTTTGGTTTAAAGTAGTAGATATCTCTCAAAATGCGAAACATGTGGTTTTTACCTTTTTTAGGTGGTATATAACGCTCTACTTCATTGGTAAAAAGAATTAATCCAACTCGATCATTATTTTTATTTGCTGAAAACCCAAGAATTGCCGCAATTTCAGCCGCAGAGTCAATTTTCGTTTGATCGTTACTACCAAATTTTCCAGACGCACTAATGTCTACCAAGATCATTACAGTGAGCTCTCGTTCCTCCTCAAATAATTTGATATATGGAGATCCCACCTTGGCAGTCACATTCCAATCTATTAAGCGAACATCGTCACCAGGACAATATTCACGAACTTCAGAAAAACTAATTCCTTTTCCCTTAAACACAGAATGATAACCCCCAGAAAAAGTGGAATTCACCAATTTTCTCGTCTTGATTTCCAAAGAACGGATTTTATGGAGTGTTTCTTTGGGAATCATGACGGTTATGGAACTTCTATTTCAGAAAATAACCTATCAATAATGGCATCCGAATCCAGTTCTTCTGCTTCTGCTTCAAACGAGGGAATAATGCGATGGCGCAATACATCCCGACCGATTGATTTGATATCTTCAGGTGTAACATATCCTCTTCTTTTAATAAACGCATGTGCTTTAGCGGCTTGGATCAAATAGATAGACGCCCGAGGAGAAGCGCCATATTCAATACAGGTTTTTAAATCGCTTAAGTTATACTCTTCTGGGTTTCTAGTTGCAAAGACCACATCAAGAACATAGTCCTTAATTTTGTCATCCACATATATTTGGTTGACAACTTCTCGTGCCCTCATAATATCTTTAGGGCTAACGATTTGAGTGACCTCTATTTTTTCATTACTTGTCATACGATTGATTATTTCTTTCTCTTCACTTTTTTTGGGATACATCACCTTCAGTTTCATAATAAACCGGTCCAATTGTGCTTCAGGTAGTGGGTAGGTGCCTTCTTGTTCAATGGGGTTTTGAGTGGCGAGAACCAAAAATGGTTCCTCCAATTTATAGGTATCGTTCCCAATAGTTACTTGCCTTTCTTGCATGGCTTCTAATAGTGCACTTTGAACTTTAGCGGGCGCTCTATTGATTTCATCTGCCAATATAAAATTTGCAAATATTGGGCCCAGTTTAGGGATAAATGACTGTTCTGATTGGTTGTAAATAAGGGTCCCAATAAGATCTGCTGGGAGTAAATCAGGTGTAAACTGTATACGACTGAACTTTGCATGCACCGCATTAGACAAGGTTTTGACAGCAAGCGTTTTTGCAAGACCTGGAACACCTTCCAACAAAATATGCCCATTCGTTAAAATGCCTATTAATAGGCGTTCTAAAACATAGTTTTGACCCACAATCACTTTCCCCACTTCTGAAAGTAGCTTCTCAATAAAAGCGGATTCTTTTTCTACAAGTAAATTTATTTTTTCGAGTTCATCAGACATATTAAAACTCCTCGTCTTTGGATAATTGATTGCCCCATTTTATAAAATATACCCTTTACTGTCTAATCACTATCCTTCAAAGGGTATCAAATATTTCAGAGGCGGCCCTTTTAATCACCCCTGCTTTTCCAAGTTGGGATTGAATGGCCATTATCTCTGTCTTCATTTTTTTCTGATATTCAGGGTCCGTTATTAATGGAATAGCTTCATGTACGATATTTTCAGGGGTGGCATTATCTTGAAGAAATTCAGGCATTATCATCTTGCCTGCAATAATGTTGGGCATTGCAATATATTTAATTTTCTTGAACTTCTTTTCAATCACCTGTCTTATGACCCAATAAGAGAGTGCTGGAAACCGGTAGCAGGCAATACAAGGTGTTCCAAGTACAGCGTGCTCAAGAGTAATTGTCCCTGAACTCACAAAGGAAAGCATGCTATTGGCAATTAAATCATAGGGATTCTCTTTATAAAAAATAACATTCTCCATCCCTTCACTTTCAGCCCTTCTGATAACTTCGCCTTCGAACCAAGGAGAAGAGATAGAAATAACAAGCTGCAGACCCTTCAATTTCTGCTGAAGCTTCTTCGCTGCTTTTATAAGAACAGGATATGTGTGTTTTATTTCTTGTGCCCTAGATCCTGGAAATATAGCCAGTATATTATTTTTAGCATCTATTTTGAAACGTTTGTAAAAGTCTTTTTTTGACATAGAGGACGTTGCTAAATCAACTGTTGGGTGACCGATATACACCGCATTATCCCCCAACTGATTGTAAAATTGGTATTCTTTTTCAAATATGCATAGGACTTTAGAGCACATTCTAAGAACTTCTTCTCCCTTTTTTTTCGTTCCCCATAACCATTCCTGAGGAGCAATATAGTACACGGTGGGAATACCCAACCGTTTGGCTAATTTCATAAGGGGTTTATGAAAACCTTGAGAATCTATTGGTAGAAAAAGGTCTGGTTTTTCTTCTTCCATGGCTCTCTTCATCATTCTTAAAGTCTTTAAAAACCTGGGGAGATGCTGAATAGGCTCTAATGCGCCAACTGAATTGATAGAAGATATATCGGCATATAGCCGAACCCCTTCGGCAGCCATTCTGTGGCTTCCCATACCAATAAAACGAAGGTTCGAGTCAAGTTTTTTGAGTTCACGAACAATCGCTGTGCCATGGACATCGCCAGATACTTCTCCAGCACTAATCATGATGGTACGAATCGCATTCATTATTTTAAATATCCTGTTCTAACCAAGAGACAACCCATTATATTCTTTAAGGGCATACACATCTGTCATACCGGCAATGTAATCACAAACCACTCTATGGAGGGGATATGAATCACTGATTTTTTGGCTATAAGATAAAGGCAATAAGTTCATATCTTGAGTAAAATGCGTAAACAGCTGATGAATAATATGTTGGCCTTTTTTATTCATACGATAGACTTCTGGATGCATATATAGCGAATCATAAAGATGGGTCCTTAATTCCTTATTTTTATCTTTCATTTGATGATCAAATGTTACCAGAGGGTCTTCTAATTTTTGAATATCTTCAATGGCGTTAATGCCAGATTCCTTAATACGTGTTTGACTTTCCTTTACAACATTATCAATTTGAGTTGAAATAAGATAGCTGTTTATTAAATACTTTAAATCTGAGTCTTCTAAGTTGGAAAATTGACTTTTGATAGATTTTTTTGCATCTTTCCAAAGGGTAATACGATCACTCAGAGCAGATTCTTGGAGTATACCTGAAGATAACCCATCATCTAAATCATGATTATTATACGCTATCTCATCTGCAACATTTGCAACTTGCGCTTCCAAAGTTACATAGTGGCCATCTCCTTTCACCTTGTCATAAGACGTTTCGTGTTTCATAAGTGCTTCACGAACTTCCCAAGTTAAGTTAAGTCCAGGAAAGTGTGGGTATTTATCTTCTAACATATCCACAATTCGCCTACTTTGAAGGTTATGTTCAAATCCCCCATGATCACCCATTAAGTGATCCAGTTCTCTTTCACCAGCATGCCCAAATGGGGTATGGCCAAGATCATGGGCTAATGCGATCGCTTCCCCAAGGTCTTCATTTAATCTGAGCAATCTCGTAATATGCCGGGTTATCTGTGCGACCTCTAAGCTATGGGTCAAGCGAGATCTGTAGTGGTCAGATTCCATGGCCACAAATACCTGTGTTTTATGTTTAAGTCTCCGAAAAGATTTTGAATGTATAATTCGATCTCTGTCTCTTTGAAAACAGGTCCGATTTTGTGAATCTGGATCTGGGTACACCCTACCCCTGGAATGACCACTTTTTACAGCCAGTGGAGAAAGCAATGTCCGCTCTAACTCCTCAAAAAAGGCTTTCATGGTTATCTATACAAGCGCATATCTAAGAAATTCCGTAACAGCTGTCCCTTTAGGGAGCACACACTTTATTTGCTTGTCAGGGTCTTTAACAAAGGGCTGCTCTAATAAGCATACATCTTTATAGTATTTAGACAGTTTTCCTTTTGTAATTTGGTCAAGAATATGATCTGGTTTACCTTCATTTTTCAGTTGTGCTTGAATAACTTCTGTCTCTTTTTGTATCTCAGAATCAGGAATATCTTCAGGTGATATATAGATCGGATGCGATGCAGCGATATGCATGGACACATCTCTTCCCAAAACAGGATCCACAGGTTGATTAAACGCTGTTACCACACCTATTTTACCATTGGAATGAACATAGCTATGGGCACTTCCCGCTGTTAAAATACGAAATTGTTTAACATTCACATTTTCACCCAACTTAAGAACGGCTTCTGAAAGTACTTCTTTGATAGGTTTACCATCTTTCTTGACTTCGTTTAATTCCTCCAATGATTGTATATGGTCATGCCCGATCAATATTGCCAGTAATTGATTTCCCAGATCATCAAAATCGGTGTTCTTGGCCACAAAATCTGTCTCACAGCTCAGCTCTAAAATAGCCGCTTTCGTGCCATCTTCATTGATACATATAAATACTTTTCCTTCTTTCGATTCTCGCCCTGCTTTTTTACTTGCAGCTTCAAAGCCCTTTTCACGCAAATACAAAACCGCTCTTTCTATATCTCCATCTGATTCCTGAAGGGCCTTTCGACAGTCCATCATGCCCACCCCTGTTTTATCTCTCAACTCTTTTACCATCTTTGGTGATATGTCCATTATTTTACCTCCTTTACTTCTGTTGATTCAGCCACAGGCACCTCAGGCTTGACGTCCTTCGTTTGAGCGTCATCTTTGGAAGGTATGGAAGGTTTCCCCTCTTCTTCACTGTCATTCGTATCTACAATCATTTGAGGATTAATTTCTAATACCGCATTTGCCATTACAGAACATAAGAGTTTAATTGCTCTTATAGCATCATCATTTGCAGGGATGGGGTATTGAACCTCTGTTGGGTCTGCATTCGTATCAATAATACCAATAATAGGTATATTCAATTTATTGGCTTCATCAACAGCCAGCTGTTCTTTTTTAGTATCTACAATAAAAACAGCCTCTGGTAATGCTATCATGTCTTTAATCCCCTCGAGATAAAATGATAGTCGACTCAGCTTTTTGGTTTTTCTTGACGCTTCTTTTTTAGATAGTGCGTCCAGGCTTCCGTCCTCACTCATTTTTGTGAGTTGCTTAAGCTTGGTAATACTTTTCCTAATCGTAAAATTATTCGTCAGTGTTCCGCCTAGCCAGCGCTGATTAACATATGGCATTTGGCACCTTACCGCCTCATCTTTAACGGCATCTTGGGCCTGTTTCTTTGTGCCAACAAATAATATTTTTCCATTCTTCGAAACAATGTCCTTAATAAAGTCAAATGCATCATGGATAAGCGTCACCGTCTGTTGCAGATCGATGACATGAATATCGTTCCTTGATGTAAATATATAGGGCTTCATTTTAGGATTCCATCTTTTGGTTTGATGACCAAAATGGACGCCACACTCTAACAGCTGACGCATACTAACTGGACCTTTTGCTTTTTCAGGTTCCTTTTTTTTCTCTTTGTTTACAATGGGCTTCTGAGTTTCGGGTGATGACATGATAACTTCTCCTTGATCAGACCCGCTCTCAAGAAAAATTATTCTCTCGCGGAATCTTTGTATATTTAGATTTTAATGTTACAAAAATAACACCAATCCCTGCAGTATATACTTCTCAATAGTGAGCGTCAATGCAGACTGAACAAATATACATAAATGTCGCTCTAAATTTAAGTGCCTTCTTGCCTTGAAAATACCTTAAAAGCCTCCGATATAGTGCTTATTGGAATGGGCACAATGTTCTTTAACCTTGAAAAGGCCTTTTTTTGATTTGCTTTAGGCAAGATCACGTGGGTAAATCCCATATTTTCAAATGCCATTAACCGTCTGTCTAAATTCTGCACAGACCGAACCTCTCCTGTTAAGCCAACTTCCCCAATGACGCCACATTTTGACCTAACAGGGGTATTTTGAATGGATGAAATGATTGCTAAAATGATCCCCAAATCAATCGCTGTATCAGATATTTTCAAGCCCCCAATGACATTTAAAAAAATGTCTCTAGATTGTAATTTTAAATCCAAAGTTTTTTCAATGGTCGCAATCAATAAATGTGCCCGATTGGAATCGACACCATTAAACGTACGCCTCGCTGGTCCTTGAGAGGCATTCACAACCAGGGCTTGAATTTCCACCAAAAGAGCTCTGCTGCCCTCTAGAATGGACACCACCATGGAGCCTGGCGATGTTAAAGTTTGGTCATCTAAAAATAAATGTGAGGGATTTTGAATGCTGACAAGACCCGTTTCTTCCATCTTAAATATGCCTATTTCATATGTGCTGGCATATCGGTTTTTAATCGCTCTCAGAAGACGATATTCTTTCTCATGCTCTCCTTCAAAATACAGTATAGTATCAACCATATGCTCCAATACTTTGGGGCCTGCCATACTTCCGTCTTTCGTAATATGACCGATAATCACCCCCATTGAATGATGCTGTTTGATATATTCAATGAATTGAGCAGCACACTCTCGAACCTGACTAACAGAACCTGAAGAAGATCCCACATCACAGTGATAAACAACTTGTATAGAATCTAAAATAACCATGTCAGGTTTGAGATCTTGTATGGTACGAAGAATTGATTCCATATGAACATCTGAAAATACAAATAATCCCTCGGGTATTTGACCCATTCTATCTGCACGGTTCCGAATCTGAGATTCAGACTCTTCCGAAGAAACATACAGAACTTGATTTCCATCTATGCAATAGGCAATCGCAGCTTGAAGGGCAACAGTAGACTTTCCAATACCTGGCTCTCCACCGATCAATGTCACAGAGCCCTTGGTGAATCCGCCTCCCAATACCCTGTCTAATTCCGAAATATGCGTGGCATAGACGGGCACTTCTTCGCGTTGAATTTCTTTCATGAGAACTGGCTTTTTAGGTAATATTTGAAAATGACTTCTGGTCGCAGATGATGTAGCGCTCTCCACCAATGTGTTCCATGATTCACATTCTGGACATTGACCTTGCCACTTAGGAACAGTTGCCTGACAAGCCTGGCAAACGAATTGTATTTTTTGCTTTACAGCCACTGCTACATGATCAAGCAGTTAAAGCAACATTTTTGGGCTTAGACATGGGGGGGGTTGTTTTTCTAGCTTTTCGCTTTTCTTTGCTAATTGTGTTTAATGAAACTTCCTTAAGAGGTTTAACAACAAAATTGATCATTCCTTTTTTAACGGATGCTTTTACATCTATGTCTTCTTTCAAACCAGAAAGCAACATCGCATCCGCTAGCTTATCTTCAAAATGTTCTTGTATTGCACGTCTAAGAGGTCTTGCGCCATGCTTTGGATCAAACCCTTTGTTAACCAAGAATTCCTTAACTTTATTGTCTGTCTTGATATGCATGTTTTTGGATTTTAGTCGCGCCAATATATCACCTAACATTATATCGACAATAGAACGAATATCTTTTTTATTTAACGACCTAAAAATAACAATGTCATCAATTCGATTCAAAAATTCTGGTTTGAACTCTTTTCTGAGTTCATCTAACAATTTCTCTCTCATCACATCATATTCTGATGATTCAACATTTTCAGAATGAGTAAAACCATATGATGTTTTCTTTTCAATAAATTGCGCCCCGACATTTGAAGTCATAATGATAATTGTATTTTTAAAATTAACCTTTCTACCTGTCGCGTCTGTTAAACGGCCCTCATCAAGTATTTGAAGTAAAATATTTATAACATCAGGGCTTGCTTTTTCTAACTCATCAAATAAAACAATGGAATATGGCTTTCGTCTTACCGGCTCGGTGAGTTGCCCGCCTTCATTAAACCCGACATAACCCGGTGGAGATCCAATGAGCCGAGAAACAGTGTGTCTCTCCATGTATTCAGACATGTCCACTCTAACAATGGCATCCTTTGAACCGAACACAAATTCAGCAAGCGTTCGTGCCGTTTCTGTTTTACCAACCCCAGAAGGACCTAGAAACAAGAAAGAACCCATGGGTTTACTCGGATCCTTGAGGCCTACTTTAGCACGTTTTATGGCTCTAGAAAGTGCAACTATTGCTTCAGATTGACCCACAACACGTTCTTCCATTTCAGCTTGCATATGAATAAGGCGCTGTGATTCTTCTTCTGTAAGTTTTTTTATAGGAATTCCTGTCCATGCAGAAACAATATCTGCAATTGTTGTCTCATCCACAACACGCTCGATAGATTCCGATGCTTGTAGCTTTTTCAATTTTGTCTCTAGACTTTTTTCTTTTTTCTCCAGAGTCTTTATCGCTCCCTCATCATGATCTTTTTTTGCCGCTACAAGCTCCAGCTTTAATAATTCTTGTTCCTTTCCCATTTCTTTAATTTGAGTAGATTTGTTTGATGCTTTTAACATCACCCGAGAAGCCGCTTCGTCAATTAAATCTACCGCTTTGTCTGGTAAGTGTCGGTCTGCAATATATCGAATGGATAAATCAACAGCTTCATTTAAAGCCCCATCTGTAATAGTTACTTTGTGAAAATCTTCATATCTCGCCCTTATACCTTTCAATATCTCGAGCGCTTCTTCTGGTGGAGGCTCATCAATCAAAACAGACTGGAATCGTCGTTCCAAAGCAGAATCTCCTTCAATATGCTTTCTATATTCATCCAAAGTTGTCGCACCGATGCATTGTAACTCTCCGCGCGCAAGAGCGGGTTTAAACAAGTTAGCAGCATCTAAACTTCCTTCAGACCCACCTGTTCCAATAATTGTATGAAGCTCATCAACAAATAACATAACATTTCCTGCTTTTAAAACTTCTTCCATTATTTTCTTTACCCGATCCTCAAATTCACCACGATACTTCGTCCCCGCAACCAAAAGCCCTAGGTCCAGCGTTATGACACGCTTGTTAAGTAACTTTTCAGGAATATCTTGCTTAATTATTTTTTGAGCAAGACCTTCCACTATAGCTGTTTTGCCAACACCCGCGGCACCCGTTAAAACGGGGTTGTTTTTTGTGCGTCGGCTTAAAATTTGAATGATTCGCTCTATTTCTTTTTCTCTACCAATAACAGGATCTAATTTATCCTCTCTTGCTAACCAGGTTAAATCTCGACCAAACAAGTCTAAAGTCGGTGTTGGGACTTGCTGTTTCACTTGTTCTTTTGTTGTTACCCGATTACCGAGTAGTGAAAAAAGTGAGTTCTTAAAATTTGTGATATTTATCCCCATTTCCCCAAGGACTCTAGCAGCAACACTGGTCGGGTCCCGAAATATCGAAAGAAAAAGATGTTCTACATTGACGTAATTGTGACCCAGTTTTCTGGCTTCGTCCCACGCACTTGTTAAAATTTGCTTCGCTTGTTGTGTAAAAGGGATGTTGCCATATTCTGTTGTACTGGATCCATATTCAAGCCTCTCTTCAATATTCGATCTAATTTGTTCCAGAGAAAAACCCAGTTCTTGCATGGTTTTAAGAACGACATTATCGCCCTCACCAATGATGCCTAGAAGAATATGTTCTGTGCCGACATAACCATGACGAAACCGCTTGGCTTCCTCTTGAGCAAGCATAATGGATTGTATCGCCTTTTCAGTAAACCGTGAAAACATACTAAAATAATACTTGATTTCGAATTGTGTCGCAAGTTATTTAATCTGACACAACATAGGGGTTTAACAAGGTTCTATTCGCAAAATGGGGTGATAAAACTCTGTTTACCCATGGATTGTGCGCCAAATTTTTCTTCAGATATAATTCATGCCTCTGTAGATATACAGAACCAGGTACGAGTTGATCATTACGTATAGACTCATGGCGATATTCCACAGTGCCCAGGGGCCCAAACAAATATACATTTTTAGGGGTGCCTTTTTCATCTAAAATAAACATCACTCTTCCTTCTTCGTCATGTATATAGAAATAATACTCCCTTTCCTGACTTGGTTTTGGCGGAAATGATTGTGCGTTTGATATAGACTTTGTTTGAAAAGATTCAACTGCCATCAGGGAACCATTTGGGTGATAAATAAATATTTCCAATGGCTGGCCTTGCTCATTTAGTGTCATTACAAGCTGGCCAATAGGTGTAAATACAAATTGTTTTATAGGTTGCCCCTGTAATTTTATAGCGGATGGGTATCCCCAAACATCGTAATGAATCGTTGTGGACCTTTTTTTGCTTTTTTCCCGCTCTACAATCTGCGACAGTCTGTTTAAGTCGTCATAGTAATATACTGTGTTTTTTTGACTTTTACGTCCTTTTGACATTGTTTGTTTATTTAAATTACCCCTTTTATCATAAACCATTGCTATCGTGGTATCACCCTCATGAATAATGTTAAGGAATCCCTCAATGTAGGTATAGCTTATTTCTCCTAAAGCATGCCTAAGCCATGTTCGGTTTCCAACTGCATCATATTTCAATTCAAATGTTGCGCCATTATCATATTTTACAGACTCAATTTTTCCAGAAGCGTTATATTCACTATTTCTTGTTTCAGTAAAGATCTCTGGAAACTGTATCGTCCGTTTTAACAAAGTCACGTGGTCATCCTCATCACGCGTTACTTCATAGGAAAACAAGTTCGTCCCATGCACATTTCCTGTTACTGACATTTGATTGGGCTTTACCATGATCGTTTCTAGAGTCGCTGTTAAATTGATAAGCGCAATCGTTTTATGTTGAGATGGCTCATATTGATATTTTGCAATCTGGACATTTCGTTTACCATTGTCCCGCCATATTTCCATCAGCTGTTCTTTCTTGTACACATATTTTGTAACACCTTTGATGTCCTTCACAGACAGTAGCTGACCTTTCTTGTTTCTTTTATAGGAAACTGCCACGTTATAGGAAGCCGTTCTTTTTGATAGTTTTACTAGGTTTTCATTGTCATCATACTCGAAAGTAGAAAAGATACTCCGATGATTCGTTTCAAGAATACCCTGCTTTGCATCCATTGTGACATGCACCTCTATTGGATGTCCTTTGTGATCATGATACCTCATTTTATTGGGTTGATCCCAAGCATCAAATTGGCCATAGGACACTTTACCCCCGGAAGAAGTTTGATACTCTAATAGCCGTCCTTTTGAATCATAAGCAAACAACTGACGCCCAGTATATGGTGAGCGCTCTTCAATCAGTTGATTAAAATCATTATACCAATTGACCCATGTAAGCCCTTCAAAGTTTCTGATCGCAGACAGATTTCCAAAGTCATCGTAGGTCATGCTAGCGGTATGTCCTGATGACTGAGAAATGACCTTGCTTCGTCCCAGCCCATCTAACAAAACGCCATGTTCATCACTTATGAGGTCTTTCACTTGAATCCTGGTTGGCTGTACCAAGGGATTTTTCATGGTTCTTTTCTGTATTTTTTTCTCTTTGATATAAAAGTAATCATCGTATTCATATTTATGAATTTGCTGGTTTTGGTTTTGACCCATTTCCTGCTTTTCAGCTGGAACATATTGATTTTGATTATAGAAATATTTTGTTTTGAGTTGATGTGTTTTTCCTTTTTTAATCACCTCAGAAACTAAGTTCAGAATATTCTTTTCTTTGATGGTGTCACTTTCATGGTGAAGATAGTGAATGTGATATTGTAACGGCTCAACATCTGTTCCACCCATTTCCACTACGATTGGGTTTCCATTATGGTCGTATTGGCGGTAGCGAACCATTTTCTGTCGGTCTACATTTGTAATCAATGTGCTTTTCAATTGATCTTTGTCCCATTGATTATGCAGGAGCCATGTACGCCCCTTTTTCTTCTGAATAAGCCTGTCTTTATCAAACGTCAGCTCTATTTGAGCGGTAGGCGTCGTAATGCGTACATTGTTAAAAGACATGGTGTTGTCGTAACGCTGTCTTTCTTTAAAACTATACTGAGTATTATTCATTTTTTGTACCACCAAGAGAGGCTGTATTTCGGGATCTAGGAAAGAATAAGAAATATTATCCGTTACATTTTCAGAAGAAGTGACGTGATACAAAACTTTACGAGAAGTGAAGACTTCACCATTATCTCCCCCAAAAACACTGCCCAAGTATATATTTTTCGTCACATTCATATACAGATATTGGCTCCATTTAGAGTCTGGATACGCTACTTTAGCTAAATGATGGGTCGCATGATAACGAAATTCTCCCTTCAGATCAGATGTTGGAAGCTTTAGAGACCACCTACTTATTTGAAGTGACAGTGGAGAATTAATGGGGTTCTCTAAAGATTTTCTGTATTTGAAGTGAAGTGACCTTTCAAGGTGATCTTTAATTTGAACAGGTCTTACAGGTAAAATGGCCTGTTTCACGTGAAACTGGCCTTCGAGGAAAGGATAATCCTGGAATTCATTTGTGCTCAAGTAAGGAACCAAATAAGCCAGGAGCACAACACCTTCATCAGACTTGTACTTGTAATTTTTGAATGTGGATAGCCATTTTTTTGCTTCGTAGATATAAGACATATACTCTCCAAATATGTTATTTACCCTTTTTAAGCCGATTGTTTCAGACGCGTATTGAACTGACATACTACGATCTCTCATGTTGTTTGGTGATTTAATGGTGAAGTCTCCATTTGCCTGAATAGACCTCATGTTTTGATTAAATAGGTACTGAGTTCCATTTCTAAGTGTCAGCACATACTGGCCATTGCTTTCTTTGAGTATGGAGTCTCTTTCTTTTGAGTCTGCTTTCCACACATCCCCTTTTCTTATAAACGAATGCTGGATATCAGGTAACTGTACGGTTATTACTTGACGGCTGGAAGTCGGGATATCATACACATTTAACCCCCACATGGACACGAATCGATCCTTAAACGATACGGTTTCTTTGATTAAAAACCCGCCTATATTGGTGTTCCATCCATATCCCATCCAGTGACTGTATTTAGGCGGGAAAGGGAAATCTGAGGCCCCCTTATCTATTTGATAAGAAAGAAGTTGATAGACTCTCTCTTCTGCTTCCCAGTAAGGGGCCTGCATTGAATGGTGGCTGTTATAAGTTCGATCTAATGAGAGGGCCACACCCTTTCTTCCTGGTAGCTTAAAATCATTGTCATATCGATGATATCCACCATCCATCACTGATTGAAAACCCGGGTCATACCCAAGCTTTATCCCATGCGGATTTTCAAGAAATATTGCGGATGTGCCTGCACAAACAATAGGCGCGCAACAAATCGTCCATACAGCTATAGAAATGATATAGCGATAAACGTCCATAGTTTGCTTATTTGAGCTTATTTACAATATTTTGTAGCGCTTCTATCGATTCATACCGAATGATTATTTTTCCAGAAGTGAGAGACCCACTAACATGCACCTTACATTTCAGGAGAGTGGATAGACGGCCTGAAAGGGTTGCCAACTCAGAAATGTCCCCCGTGGAAGTGACCTTAACCGGTGACTGTTTTGATACCGCTTTTTCCAGCCGCCTCACGCTCCATTTTTCTGATTTAACTCTCTCAAAATAGTGATCTTGAAGCGTTATGTCATCACACGAGAGCAATGCTCTCGCATGTCCTTCAGAAATATGCCCTGAAGCTACTGCATCTTGGATGTGTTTAGATAAATTCAGCAGGCGAAGTGTATTTGAAATGGTTTCTCTGCTCTTTCCAAACATTTTTGCCAAATCTCGATGAGAGAGACTGTTATTATTGGATAGAACTTGTTGATACCCTTTCGCTATCTCAACTGCATTTAAATCTTCTCGATGCAAATTCTCAACAAGTGCAAGCTGTATTGATTCTCCATCCGTTACATTTTTAACAATGACAGGAATTGTGTCCATTTGACTCATTTTACATGCAATTAACCGACGCTCTCCCGCAATTAATTCATATCCCTGTCCAACCCGTCTCACAACGATAGGTTGCGTTAGACCGTGGGTCTTAATGGAGTCAGACAGAACGATAAGCTCTTTTTCATCAAATGTGATACGTGGCTGAAATGGGTTCGTCTTAATTTCTGAAATAGGGACACTCAACATTGTTCGACCCGAACCTGACAATGATTTCTGAGGGAGCAACGCTTCGAGCCCCCTTCCTAAACGCGGTTTATTTTGTTGCGACACGTGAAATAACCTCCTTTGCTAAATTTAGATAGGCAATCGAACCAGTGGATGTTGGACGATACAATGCAATGGGCAGTCCATGACTGGGCGCCTCTGTAAGGCGAATATTTCTGGGAACGACTGTATCAAACACCAACTCTTTAAAGTAATCGCGTGCATTCTGAACAACAGAACGGTTTAAAGTCGTCCGCTTATCAAACATCGTCAATACAATACCTGAAATTGATAATTCAGAATTGTAATTATCTCTTATGATATTGAGTGTCTGAACAAGCTTCGCCAACCCTTCCAAGGCAAAATATTCACATTGTACTGGTATAATTGTCCGATCAGATGCCACCAAAGCATTGACTGTCAACAACCCCAGAGAGGGGGGACAATCTATGATAATAAAATCAAAATGTTCTCGGAGATCTTGAATTTTGTCTTTCAAAATGGTTTCACGTGAAACCATTGGCACCATTTCTATTTCAGCGCCAACCAAATCTGTAGTTGACGGTAGAATATGAAGATTTTCAAAGGGCGTGGGATATATGACATCAGAATATTTGGCTTGATTCAACAAAAAATCATAGACATTCCCCGTAATGTTAGCAATATGTATACCAATCCCTGATGTTGCATTGGCTTGCGGGTCCATGTCTATCAACAATACACGCTTATTCTGTTCAGATAGATATGAGGCTAAATTTATGGCCGTCGTTGTCTTTCCAACGCCACCTTTTGATTAACAATAGAGAATACTGTACCACTCATATGCTAAAAATATACCATGCTTTTGGTTCAAATAGAAACATGTTTCACGTGAAACAGCTTCAATTGAACGTGATAATGTTCTGATTCTTGTGAGGACATGAAATAAAGGGCTTTATACATAATAGCAACAAAAGAATTGCGATGCTTATAACCAAATATTTAAAGACATTATTCATGGTCGCCTCCTTGTGATTGACTGAACATAATAATAATACATCCTTTCTTCATACAATACTTCACGTATGTAGCCTTTTTCGTTAGATTTTAATATTTGCACTTGATTTTCGCTCATTGGAATGACCAGTTTTGTATTATTATGAGACATTTTCTTTACCATTTTGATAACGTCATTCTTGGGCGCAAACGCTTTAGCCGTATAAAATTCTGCAACATTACTCCTATGCGTTTCAAAATGCTGAATATCCCCTCTGTAAACTTCTAAATTTTCTAATTTCAACACATCCTTCACTTGACATAAGAAATCTTGCTTTTTTATTTTTGATTCAATCGCAATCACATGTTGGTGTGAATTTCGTATCGCTAAAATAACCGAGGGTAGACCCGCGCCAGAACCCAAATCAATGACACAAGAAGCCTTTTTACATATGTTCGCTATATGATAGCAGTCCTGAATATGAAAGGGTAAATGCCCGTAGGCTGATTTTGAATATAGATTATGAATCGTATTCTGAGATTTTAAGAGGGTGATATAATCATCAACTAACGCAGAAAACATGAGGATTTCCTATCTAGAAAGGCAATCAGTATAGCAATGTCAGATGGGTTAATGCCCGCAACCTTTTGTGCCTCACGTATATTCTTAGGTCGGTATTTTTTAAATTTCTCTCGACTCTCTGCCTTTAATCCTAATAAGCTGTCAAAATTAATGCCTTGAGGTATAGATCTTAATGCCATCTTTTCAACCTTTTTAATTTCTCTGTGCTGTTTGACCAAGTAACCCTCATATTTTATTTCTACTATTGCTCTAGACGCATTTAAAAAATCTTTCTCATCTACAATACCCGCCTTAGCCAAGTCTGAAACAGCCACATCAGGTCGTTTAGCTAAGTTCCAAATAGGCATTTTTTGCTTTAACTGAAACTGCTCAACAAGGCTTTGATGCGTAGATGTGCGCTTCCATTCATCTATCATTTCCTTTACCCGATCCCTATCTCTATTGATACTTGCCATTTCTTCATCTTTGATAAGTCCTATACCGTGAGCCAAATGAGATAATCTAAATACACCGTTGTCTTGCCTTAAAAAGAGTCGGTATTCAGATCGTGATGTTAACATTCGATAAGGCTCGTATATATCTTTGTGAATAAGATCATCAATGAGTGTACCGATATATGAGTTCTCTCTTGTTAGAATAAGTGGATCTTTATTTTTCAAGAGTAGGGCTGCATTCATCCCAGCTATTAAACCCTGCCCAGCCGCTTCCTCATAACCTGAAGTCCCATTAATCTGTCCCGCAAGATAAAGGCCACTAATACTTTTCGTTTCCAATGTCGGTTTGAGTTGATCTGGATAAACAAAATCATATTCAACCGCATACCCTGGCTTTAATACAGACACTTCTTCAAGTCCAGGAATTGTTTTCAACATAGCAAGCTGAGTATCTTCTGGCAAAGATGTATTGAGACCTTGCGCATAAATCTCATTGGTACTGAGACTTTCTGGCTCTATAAAAATATGGTGATGGTCTTTATCCTTGAAGCGCATAATTTTATCCTCTATAGAGGGACAATATCGTGGACCTACGCCTTTAATGATTTTCGTAAACATGGGAGACCGATCTAAGTTATCTAATATGATTCGATGGCTTTCAGGTGTAGTTTGGGTTAACCAACAATCCGTTTGACTTTTGTATCTGTCATTTTGAGGTGTTTTGAATGAAAACCGCAGACATTCAGGATCTCCTGGTTGTACTAACATCTTGGAAAAATCTATAGAACGACTATCCAAACGAGGAGTGGTTCCTGTTTTAAGTCGGCCCATACGTAATCCATTTTTCTTCAGAGATGCTGAAAGGCCAATCGCACTATCTTCACCAGATCTACCGGCATCGAAATTCACTAAGCCAATATGAATTTTACCCTTTAAAT
>JABSQL010000263.1 GCA_013215865.1 Candidatus Margulisiibacteriota bacterium | reverse complement strand
GTTGATGGATTCTTGAATAACAATACCATCTTGTCGATCAGAGAACATACGACGGATACTGAAGGCTATACGGAACATATTTTTGCCCTATGCTTTTTACTGGGCATAAAGTTTATGCCTAGAATTAAGGATTTAAAATCCCAGCAGCTATACAGAATAAACAAAGATGTCAGTTATGGGGTATTTGATCCATTGCTTACGAAAATGGTTTCATTGGAATTAGTTGAAGAACAATTAGATACGATGATTAGGATTGTCTCTTCAATGAAACATAAGCTGTGTCCAGCGCATGAAATAATTCGTCGATTATCCAAGGGATCTCCTTCAGACCAAATTTCAAAAGCATTTACTCACCTTGGCCGACTGATCAAAACACAATATATTTTGCAATACATCACGGACCCTATATTACGTGACAAAGTTTATTTGCAGTTGAATAAAGGAGAACATCGTCATGGTTTGGCACGGTGGATATTCTTTGCTGAGCAGGGAAAGTTTCAGGTTGGAGACTATGAAGAGATCATGAACAAAGCCAGTTGTTTGAGCTTGGTGTCCAACGCAGTTTTATATTGGAACACCATTAAAATTTCCGAAATAGTAGATCAGCTTCAGAAAAATGGTGAAACGATAAGTAAAGATACTCTTAAACATATTTCGCAGGACCAAACTCATTACTGTGAAAAATAACGGTTCAAGGTCTTTTTTTGAGGTTATTTTGTACTCAGACCGTTAAATCCCACAGAGATGGGCCTGCTACCCCAATTCATAAAATGTAAATTCAAAAATCCTACTGTCTTGTTCTTATCGTCATTTTCTGTCCATTTGCTATTGGAACCCCTATCCCTGCTTCAGCAGGGCCTACTTAACGACTTCTTTCATCAAGCGATTTCACCAAATCCTCATATTTTGATAGAATTTCAAGACTTGGTTTAGAATTAGCAATCCCAATAATCATCCTGTGATCAAAAACATACCTGAATCGCCCAACTCTTTACTGTTTTTTAGCATGTTTGATTCCTGAAGTTCCAAGTTTTTCTGATCTCCACTCCCATATAAATTATCAATAACCAATTTACCATTAGGGGCCTTCATGATCACTTTCAGACCTCCTCCTGGTTTAAAGCGGCTAACCTTAACTACGGCTTCTAAATCAGATTGCGTAACACCCGTACCCGAGTTCAACCATGTAAGATTATTGGTTGTTATTGTGGTGAGTGAGTTCAGAATTCTAAGTACATGTTGTGTTCGCACCTGAGCATTATGTATCATTCCATTTATGAATAGCTCATCACCTTTCTTGAAGGCGCCAGAGATCAGGTGAAATTGGGAAGCTCCACTGCCTTGGTGATCTCTCATATATTCATTATGATAGGTCAATTTCCCTGTTTTCTTATTTACTCTGATAATACGTGACTCACAAGTTTCTAGCGTCTGAAAACTAATATCAAGGCCTTCAAGGTCAAAATCCTCAGTTTTAATATAAACTGCATCAGTCTTAGCGCAACTAAAAAAGGTTACCTCTCTACTCGCTTCACCTTTATGTCTAGTAGTGGATTTAACACAAGTAAAAGTAGTAAAATCAACAGTTTTTTGCATGGAAATTGTGTACACTGAGTCGCTACTCCCAACAATGGGATTTATAATTTCTATTTCAAATTTTTGGCCGCTCTTATTCACGTATCTATTCACCACTCCAAATGCTGATTTGATTTGAGCTGGATTTAGTTGAGAAGTACTATCAGGATTCATAATAAATTTATTAAATCTTCTTGATGCTCGTTGTAGGCTTTGGTGGTCCCTGTAAATTTCATTTAAAATATTTATAACAAAAATCCTAGCCCCATCATAATCAAAAGGATAACTGACTGAACCCTCAGAATCTAAATTCATATCACAATATAAATCCCGTTTCCCTCTGATCAGTTTACTTTTATATGTAATTCTAAACTCAGCTTCGCTTATCTTATGTACGATTATTTTAGCTCCATCACCATCTTCATGCACCATTTTATTATTGCCCAAATCTAGACAGGAATGTACCTCATCAATGATACTATATAACGCCCTTTTGAATTCCGTAGCATACCCAGCTTCGTAGGCAACGGTATACAGACTCTCAGTCGATATTAAACTTGGGTTTGTACAGGTACTCATGCTAAATTGGCCAGCAGCTTCCAATTCGTGCATCGATCCTTCTATAGTCCCAGTCTGTTTTGCAAAAACTTTTGCATATCTAAGAGTATCAATATTGCTACATTTAT